>CAYFLO010000074.1:0-7231 GCA_964343995.1 uncultured Bifidobacteriaceae bacterium | reverse complement strand
CGACAAGGCCATTGACCTGATCGACGAGGCCGCCTCGCGCCTGCGCATGGAGATCGACTCCTCGCCGGTGGAGATCGACGTGCTGCAGCGTCAGGTCGACCGCCTCCGCATGGAGGAGATGGCGGTCGCCAAGGAGACCGACGATGCCTCGCAGGAGCGGCTGGCCCGCATCCGCTCGGAGATCGCCGACAAGACCGAGGAGCTCACCGGGCTGCGCGCCCGCTGGGAGCGCGAGAAGCAGGGCCTGGACCGCATCGGTGAGCTCAAGGTGCTCATCGATGATCTCCGTGCGACGGCCGAGAAGGCCCAGCGCGGCGGCGACTTCGAGCAGGCGTCGCGCATCCTGTACGGCGAGATCCCCACGTTCGAAGAGGAACTCGTCCGCGTCACCGCCGAGACCAACGAGCGCGCCGCGATGGTCAAGGAGGAGGTCACCGCCGACGACATCGCCGATGTCGTGTCGGCGTGGACCGGCATCCCGGCCGGCCGACTGCTCGAGGGCGAGACGCAGAAACTGCTGCGCATGGAGGACGAGCTCGGCGAGCGCGTCATCGGGCAGAAGGAGGCCGTGCGCGAGGTGAGCGATGCGGTGCGTCGCGCCCGCGCGGGCATCTCCGACCCGAACCGCCCCACCGGCTCGTTCCTGTTCCTGGGCCCCACGGGCGTGGGCAAGACCGAGCTGGCCAAGGCGCTGGCGGAGTACCTGTTCGACGACGAGCGCGCGATGGTGCGCATCGACATGAGCGAGTACTCCGAGAAGCACTCGGTGGCGCGCCTCGTCGGTGCTCCCCCCGGCTACGTCGGCTACGAGGAGGGCGGCCAGCTCAGCGAGGCCGTGCGGCGTCGCCCGTACTCGGTCGTGCTGCTCGACGAGGTCGAGAAGGCGCACCCGGAGGTCTTCGACCTGCTCCTGCAGGTGCTCGACGACGGTCGTCTCACCGACGGCCAGGGTCGCACCGTCGACTTCCGCAACGTCATCCTCATCCTCACCTCGAACCTGGGCTCGAGCTACCTGGTCGACCTCACCGTGCCCTTCGAGCAGCGCAAGGAGCAGGTCAACGCGGCAGTTCGCGAGCACTTCCGTCCGGAGTTCCTCAACCGACTCGACGGTCAGGTGGTCTTCGAGCCGCTGTCGCGCGAGCAACTGGGCTCCATCGCGCTCATGCAGATCCAGGCGCTGCAGAAGCGGCTGACGGACCGTCGCATCACCCTCGACCTCACCGACGACGCGCTGTCGTGGCTCGTCAACCGCGGCTACGACCCGGCCTACGGTGCACGTCCGCTGCGCCGCCTGGTGCAGACGGCCGTGGGCGACAAGCTCGCCCGCGGGATCCTCTCCGGAGAGATCCACGACGGCGACCACGTCAAGGTCGAGACCGTGCCGTCGGGCGATGAGCTCACGCTCATCCCGTCGCGCGGCTAGCGCACGCGGCGATCGAGGCGCGTTTCACGCGCCCTCACGGCTGATGGCGGGTCGGCCTTCTCAGGCCGGCCCGCCGCAGTGCGTGGATGACCTCCCGCGACGTCACCGCCTGCGCCCCCTCGGCGATCGCGCAGTCGCGCAGCTCGTCGGTGAGGTCGTAGTGGTCGCCCTGGAAGGCGCGCTCGGGAACCCCGAGGCGCCGCGCGAACGCGTGCAGCTCATCCAGGCCGGTGTCGCTCACCAGGTGGCACCACATGCGCCCGCGCCAGGGCCACACGGCATCGTCAACGAGCAGGGCCACGCCAGCACGCTACCCATCTAGGCTCCGCCCGTGGCCTCATCCGCACCGACGCCGGTCATCCTCGACGTCGACACCGGCATCGATGACGCGTTCGCCCTGCTGCTCGCGGCCCGGCACCCTGCGCTGAACCTGCTGGGCGTCACCTGCGTGGCCGGCAACGCCCCGCTGGACGACGTCGTGCGCAACACCCTCACCGTGCTCGAGACGGCGGGACGCACGGACGTTCCCGTCGTCGCCGGTGCCACCCGCCCGCTGCTCGCCGAGCCGGACTACGCCCTGCACGTCATGGGCGGCGACGGATTCGGTGACGTCGACTGGCCGCGGTCGACACGTGCACCGCACGCCGGGCATGCGGTGGCCTGGCTGCACGACACGCTCATGGCGGCACCTGAGCCAGTCACGCTCGTCACCCTCGCGCCGATGGCCAACATCGCGCTGCTCCTGCGCATGCACCCGCAGGTGGCGTCGCAGATCGCCCGCATCGTCGTCATGGGTGGTTCGGCGGGCACGGGCAACGCGACTCCGCTGGCGGAGTTCAACGTCTTCCACGACCCCGAGGCAGCCGCCATCGTTTTCGGGTCGTCGATCCCGATCACGATGTACGGGCTCGACGTCTTCGATCAGGTGCTGCTGCCGGTCGCGCACTTCGAGCAGCTGGCCGCGTCGGCCTCTCCCGTGGCACAACTCGCCGGGCGCCTGGGCATCGCGTTCGCGCGCACCATCGGCGATCCAGTGTGCCTCGGTGACGCCGGCGCTGTGGCGATCCTGCTGGAGCCGCAGGCCCTCACCACTCAGGAGCTCCTGGTCTCGGTCATCACCCACGACGGTCCGGCGCGCGGCATGACCCAGGTCGATCGGCGAAGCAACACCTCGGTGGGCAACGTGCCGCCCAAGGGACGCCTGGTCGACGTCGGCCTTCAGGTCGATGCCGACGCGCTCGCGCGCGTATGGTGGGAGAGCGTGAGCGCGTAGGCGACTCGTCAGCCGAACGCGCGCCCGAGTCGGTCGAGCGCGTCGTGCAACACGTCCTCGCGCTTGCAGAACGCCCAGCGCACGTACGGTGCCCCGACCTCGACGTCGTCGCAGAACGACTGGTGCGGGATGGCGACAACCCCGGCGCGCTCGGGCAGGTCGCGGCAGAACGACAGCCCGTCGGCGTAGCCCAGCCCGGTGATGTCGGTCGACACGTAGTAGGTGCCCTCGGACGGGATCACCCGCATGCCGAGCGCGGCGAGGCCGTCACTCAGGAGTGCCGCGCGCGACTGCAGCGACAGTCGCAGGCCCTCGAAGTAGGAATCGGGGAGGGCGAGTCCGGCGGCCATCGCCACCTGGAACGGCCCGCCGGAGACGAACGACAGGTGCTGGCGCACCACGCGCACCGCGGCGATGAGCGGCGCCGGGCCGGTGGCCCAGCCCACCTTCCAGCCGGTGAACGAGAACATCTTGCCGCCGGAGCCGATGGTGATCGTGCGCTCGAACATGCCTGGCAGCGTGGCCAGCGGCACGTGCGGGTGCCCGTCGAACCACATGTGCTCGTAGGCCTCGTCGGAGATGACGATGAGGTCGTGTGCAATCGCCAGGCGCGCGATGCCCTCGCGCTCAGCGGCGGTGAGCACAGTGCCGGTGGGGTTGTGCGGGGAGTTCACCACGATCATGCGCGTGCGCGGCGTGATGGCGGCGGCGAGGGCGTCGAGATCAACGCGCAGGTCACGGGTGGGCACGGGCACGCGCGTGCCGCGGGCCAGCGAGATACCGGCGATGTAGATGTCGAACCACGGCTCCATGACGAGCACCTCGTCACCGGGCTCGACGAGTGCCAGGAACGCCGACTGCAGCACCTCCGAGGCCCCGGTGCCCACGACGACCTCGGTGTCGGGGTCGATAGCGAGGCCGTAGAAGCGCTGCTGGTGCGCGGCGATCGCCTGCCGCAGCTCGGGGATGCCGTGCGCGGGCGGGTACTGGTTGTAGCGGCCGTCGCGGATCGCCTGGGTGGCGACTGCTTTGAGCTCATCGGGACCGTCGACATCGGGGAAGCCCTGACCGAGGTTGACCGCCCCCACGCGCGCCGCCAGCGCCGACATCTCGGCGAACACCGAGGTCGTGTGCTCGACCATGCGCGGCGCGAGCAGGCGGTCCATGGCATCACGCTACCCAGCGCGGTCTGGCAGCCTTGGCTTTCGTGCCCTTCCCCCTCATCGATCCCGTCGGCCCGCACGGTGCGGCGCTGGATGCTCCTGCGCTGCGGGTGATGGAGCAGATAGCCGCCGCAGCCGAGCAGGTCGATCGCGACGGCGTGCCGCGTGGACACATCGACGCCCTCGCACGCGTCGGACTCGTCGCCGGGCAGATCCAGCCGGTCGCGGCCGCCCACGAGGCCGTCGAGGTCCTCGCCGGATGCGACGCGAGCACCTGGTTCTGCTGGACGCAACACGCCTCGCCCACGCAGGCGCTCGCGACCAGTGGCGACTCTGCGGACACCCCCGGTGCGAACGCTCTGCGCGAGCGCTATCTCGCCGGACTGTCGGCCGGCGCGCTGCTCGCCGGGGTCGCGTTTGCGCACGTGCGACGACCCGGCCCTCCCAATCCGGTTGCCACGCGCGTCGATGGCGGCTGGCGCATCGACGGGACCCTGGACTGGGTCACGTCGTGGGATATCGCCGACGTCGTTCTCGTCGTCGTGCGGGGGTCCGGCGACGATGCCGGGACGCTGGTGTCGTTCGTCCTGCCCGCGGGACGCTCGGGTGAGGCGCTGCCCGCGGGGGTCGACGTAGGTGAACCGCTGCAGCTGCTGGCGATGAGCGGCACGCACACCCGACCGATCACCCTCACCGACGTGTTCGTTCCTGATGACCAGGTGGTCGCCGTGACCGATGCGGTGGCATGGATGGCCGTCGACGAGCAGCGCACCGCCGATGCCAATCCGGCCGCCTTCGGCCTGGCGCGCGCCTGCATCGCCGAGCTCAGCGAACTCGCCGACGTACGCGGTGACGAGGTGATGGCGCAGCTCGCCTCATCCCTGGCGGACGAGTGCCGCGAGGTGCGCGCCCGGGCCTATGCGCTGGCCGAGGATCCCGACCGTGCGGGCACGCGTCCGGCGCGACTGCAGGCGCGTGCCGACAGCCTGGCTCTGGCCTCGCGTGCGGCGCAGGCCGTCATCACCGCGCGGGCGGGGGCAGCGATGCTCAGCGGCACCCCGGCCGAGCGGCGACTGCGGGAGGCGATGTTCCTGCTCGTCCAGGCGCAGACGGCTGACACCCGGCGGGCCCAACTCGAGCGGCAACTGCTCAGCGGTCAGTGAGCTCGACGCTCGCGGTGAGGGCCATGGGCGACACGCGCTGCCATCCGCGGTAGCCAGCCATGCGCCACAGGTCGGAGTCCTCGTCACACGCCACGGTGACGGGAGCATCGGGCCACGCATCGGTGACCGGGGGCAGCACGGGTTCGACGAGCAGAAAGTGCGCCACGGGTGTCTGCCGAGCGCGCAGGGCGCGTGCGAGTGCGGGGACGAGTTGTGCCGATGCGCCGCACGCGACCAGCGTCACCGGCGAGGTCACCGCGAGATCGGCGATGCCGGCGCAGGCACGTGCGGCTAGGGCGTCGGTCGGTCCGTCCGCCGCGACGATGGCTTGCACGCGCGGAATCTGGGCGAGCACCGAGCGCCGCAGCGGCGCGTCATGATCGTTGTCGGACGGAGCGAGCAGCACGGTGCCGGTGCTTGCGGGCGGCAGCGTCGACACGGGCACACCCTAGGCTGGAGCCATGACGAGCACCGAGTGGAAGCAGCTGCGCGAGCAGATCATCGACAAGGCGGTCGTGCGCGGACGGGTGACCCTGTCCAGTGGCAAGGAGGCCGACTACTACGTCGACCTGCGTCGCGTCACCCTTGATGGCCAGGCTGCTCCGCTCGTGGGCACCGTCATGCGTCAGCTTGTTGCTGAGTGGGAGTACGACGCCGTCGGCGGTCTCACCCTGGGTGCCGATCCGGTCGCCACGGCGATGCTGCACTCGGCGGCGCGCGACGGCGAGCACGTCGACGCCTTCGTCGTGCGCAAATCTGAGAAGGCGCACGGGCTCCAGCGACGCATCGAGGGGCCATCGGTGGCCGGTCGTCGGGTGCTCGCGGTCGAGGACACCTCCACCACCGGCAGTTCGGTCCTCACCGCCGTCGATGCCCTGCTGGAGGAGGGCGCGACCATCGTCGGCGTCGCTGTCATCGTCGATCGCGGCGCGCGAGCCGCTGTTGAGGAGCGCGGCCTGCCCTACCTGGCGGCCTATTCCCTGGACGACCTGGGCCTGTAGTCGAACTTCTCTATGCCGCGCGGTGCTGGCGGCGGTGGCGCAGCCACTCAATAACGATCGGGATCACGCTGATCACGACGATGAGGATGAGGATCAGCTCGATGTGGTCCTTGATGAACGGCACATTGCCTAGGAAGTACCCCAGCAGGGTCACGCCGGCACCCCACAGCACCGCGCCGATGGCGCTGAAGGTCAGGTAGCGCGCCGGAGACATGCGCCCCACGCCCGCCACGACGGTGATGAAGGTGCGCACGATCGGCACGAACCGGGCCAGCACGATGGCCCGGGCGCCGTAGCGCTCGAAGAACACGTGCGTGCGCTCGACGTAGGCCTTCTTGAACAGCCGGGAGTCCTCGCGGCGAAAGACGGCGGGGCCGGCCTTCCAGCCGATCCAGAACCCGACGGCATTGCCCAGGAACGCGGCAATGGCGAGCAGCACGCATGCCAGGCCGATGTTGATGTTGATGACGCCGGCGGCAATGAACAGGCCGACGATGAACAGCAGCGAGTCACCGGGCAGGAAGAAGCCGATGAGCAGCCCGCACTCGGCGAAGATGATCGCCAGCACGACCCAGAAGGCGACCGTGCCCAGGGTGGTGACGAGGGTCTCGGGATTGAGCCATCCGGGGCCGAGGGCGGTGACGGCGAAGGCGAGTGCATGCACGCGCGAAGGCTATCGTCGCGCGCGTGGACGCCGACGCGACACGAGGTGTGGGCCCGTGGCCGGGACCCTGGCCGGCTGATCCCCGGCTGGATCCTGAGCTTCTGCGCGACGGCGATGCGCGCAATGTCGTCGACCGCTACCGCTACTGGACGCTCGAGGCGATCGTCGCCGACCTCGACGAGCGGCGTCACCCCTTCCACGTGGCGGTGGAGAACTTCTCCCACGACTTCAACATCGGCTCGGTGATCCGCACGGCCAATGCCTTCCTGGCATCGGAGGTGCATATCGTCGGCCGTCGCCGCTGGAACCGGCGCGGGGCGATGGTCACCGATCGATACCAGCACGTGCGTCACCACGACGACGCAGGCGCGCTGGCGCAGTGGTGCAGTGAGCACGACCTCGTGCTCCTGGGCGTCGACAACCTTCCCGGCGCGGTGAGCCTGGAGGAGTACGACCTGCCCGAGCGCTGCGTCCTGCTCTTCGGCCAGGAGGGCGATGGGCTGAGCGAGGCTGCGCGGGGCGCTTGCACGGCCGTCCTATCGAT
>CAYFLO010000073.1:6969-7276 GCA_964343995.1 uncultured Bifidobacteriaceae bacterium | reverse complement strand
TACTGGCTGGAGGAGTTCCACGTCGACGGTCTTCGCGTCGACGTGGAACTCCTCCAGCCAGTAGACGGCGTTGGCCACCAGGAAGTTGCGCACCTCGGGGCGGCCGAAGTCGAATACGTGCGTGCCCCAGTCGGGGTGGTCGCCGCGGCGGGGATCGCCGTGCTCGTACAGCGCGGTGCCGTCGAAGCGAGCCAGGGCCCACTCGTCCTTGGGGAAGTGCGCCGGCACCCAGTCGACGATGACACCGATGCCGGCAGCGTGCAGGGTGTCGATGAGGTGGCGCAGGTCGTCGGGGGAGCCGAAGCGC
>CAYFLO010000073.1:0-6959 GCA_964343995.1 uncultured Bifidobacteriaceae bacterium | reverse complement strand
ACCTGGTAGCCCCACGACGGTGCGTAGGGATGCTCGGCGACGGGCATGAACTCCACGTGGGTGTAGCCCAGATCGAGGACGTAGTCGGTGAGCTGCACGGCGAGCTCGCGGTAGCTCAGTCCGGGGCGCCAGGAGCCCAGGTGCACCTCGTAGATCGACATCGGGCTGCGGTAGGCGTCGGTGCTGCTGCGCCGCTCGAGCCATGCGGCGTCGTTCCAGGCGTAATGCGGGGTGAAGACGATCGAGCCGGTGGCCGGGGGCACCTCGGTGCGGAACGCGAAGGGGTCGGCCTTCTCGCGCCAGCGACCGTCGCGGCCCAGGATCTGGAACTTGTAGACGGTGCCGTCACCGAGACCGGGGAGGAAGAGCTCCCACACGCCGCTGGATCCCAGTGACCGCATCGGCTGACCGGTGCCGTCCCAGAACGAGAAGTCCCCGGTGACTCGGACTCCCTGGGCGCTGGGTGCCCACACGGCGAACGAGACGCCGGTGACCGGACCGCGGGCGGAGTCGTAGGTGCGCACGTGCGCACCCAGCACGTCCCACAGCTGCTCGTGGCGACCCTCGGAGATGAGGTGAAGGTCGACCTCGCCGAGGGTGGGCAGGAAACGGTAGGGATCGTCGGTGGCGGTCGTGCTGCCGGCGTAGGTGACCTCCAGCCCGTAGTCGGGCACGGTACTGCCCGGCAGGGTCGCGACCCAGATGCCGCGATGCTCGTGCGCCATCGGCGTGCGCGTGCCGTCGATGACCAGCGCCACGGAGTCGGCACCGGGGCGCAGCACGCGTACGGTGACGTCGCCGTCGCCCGTATGGGGTCCGAGGACGGAGTGCGGGTCGTAGTGCCACCCGTTGACGACGCGATCGAGCTCGTCGACGGTCATCGATGTGGGCATGGAGTCTCCGGGGGTCTCGTCAGGCGCGAGCGGCGGCGGAAGTGGGGGACACGTGGACGATGTGCGCGACGGCCGTCTGCGGTGACAGGCGCACGTAGGTGCGCGCGCCCCAGGAGTAGGTCGTGCCGGTGAGCAGGTCGGTGGCGGCCATGGTGTCGCTCCAGTCCAGGCCGAGGGCCGGCATGTCCCAGGCGATGGTCGACTCGTGGTCGCTCGGGTCGGTGAGACAGGCCACCAGGATGAGGTCGTCGCCGTCGCGCTTGGAGAACGCGATGATCCCCTCGCCCTCACTGCGGTGGAAGGTCAGGGAGCGAAGATCCTGCAGGGCCGGATGGGCGCGTCGGATCTCGTTGAGCAGCGCCAGATGCGGGGTGAGGGTGCCCTCGTCGGTCGACCAGTCGCGCGGGCGCAGCTGGTACTTCTCGGAGTCCCGGTACTCCTCGCTGCCGGGTCGTACCGGTTCGTGCTCGTAGAGCTCGAACCCGGAGTAGATGCCATAGGTGGGCGACAGTGTGGCCGCAAGCGTGGCACGGATGGCAAAGCCGGCGGGGCCGGACTCCTGCAGGTATTCGGTGAGGATGTCGGGGGTGTTGGCGAAGAAGTTGGGGCGCATGTAGGCCGACCGCACTCGGGCCAGTTCGGTGGCGTACTCGGCGAGCTCGTCGCGCCCGTTGCGCCAGGTGAAGTACGTGTAGCTCTGCTGGAAGCCCACCTCGGCCAGGGCCTGCATCATCGGAGGCCGGGTGAACGCCTCGGCCAGGAACAGCACGTCCGGATCGGTGGCCCAGATGCTCGCCAGCAGTCGATCCCACACCCACAGCGGCTTGGTGTGCGGGTTGTCGACGCGGAAGATGCGGATGCCGTGAGCCATCCACAGGCGCACGACGCGCTCGATCTCGGCGTACAGGCCCTCCGGATCGTTGTCGAAGTTCAGCGGGTAGATGTCCTGGTACTTCTTGGGCGGGTTCTCCGCGTAGGCGATGGTGCCGTCGGCTCGGGTGGTGAACCACTCCGGATGCGCGCTCACCCACGGGTGGTCGGGGGCGGCCTGGAGGGCCAGGTCGAGGGCGATCTCCATGCCCAGTGACGCGGCGCGGGCGACGAAGGCATCCAGGTCGGCCATCGTGCCGAGGTCCGGATGCACGGCATCGTGTCCGCCGTCGGCCGAGCCGATCGCCCACGGCGATCCGACGTCGTCGGGGTCGGGGGTGAGGGTGTTGTTGCGGCCCTTGCGATTGACCGTGCCGATGGGGTGGATGGGCGGCAGGTAGACGACGTCGAAGCCGTTGGCAGCGACCTTGTCCAAGCGCGCCATGGCGGTGCGCAGGGTGCCGGTGGCCGGAGGCGCCGCGCCCTCGCTGCGCGGGAAGAACTCGTACCAGGCGCCGACGAGCGCGCGCCGACGCTGCACTCGCAACGGCCAGCCGGCACTCACCGTGACCCCGGTGCGGATCGGGTCGGCGTGGAGGAGGTCGTGCACCTGGGAGTCGGTGCCGGCCATGAGCCGAACCTCGGCGGGCAGCGAGGTGTCGGCGAGCAGGGCCGCGGCCTGGGCGAGAGTGGCCCGGTCGGCCCCGGCGCGCTCCTGCGCGGCCTGAGCCAGCAGCAGGGAGCCCTCGGTGAGCTCGAGCTCGACGTCGACATCGGCGGCGACCTTGATCTCGGCGCGGTGGCACCACGTGTCGTACGGACTGCCCCAGGCCTCGATGTCGAACGTCCAGTCGCCCATGGCGTCGGGCCGCACGAGTCCGCGCCAGGTATCCAGGCCGGTCCCCTCATCCTTCAGGCGCACGCGCTGGGCAGCACTGCCGTCGGGGCGGCGCAGCACCACGGTGACACCCATGGCGTCGTGGCCCTCGCGGAATGCGGTCACCACAATCGGGACGGCCTCACCCACCACGGCCGCGGCGGGACGGCGGCCGTCCAGACTGGAGGGGGAGACCGATGCGATGGGGAAGCGCCCCAGGAGCAGGGAGGGGACGGATGGGACGGATGGGGCGTTCGTCGCCTCCACGCCAGACGCGTCAGTCGAACGCGACCACAGGCCCATGGAGCAAGGGTATCGGCGCCGTTCCCCACGTGGCCGCCCTCGTGTCACGGTGCTGACACCCGCGCCCGATAGGTTGCCCGATCATGCGAGCGATCCGCCGATTCACTGTCCGCACGGTCCTGCCCCCGGCTCTGGTCGGTCTGGAGGAAGTGGCCTACAACCTGCGCTGGTCGTGGAGTCCGCAGACGCGCGACCTCTTTGCGGCCATCGACCCGGCACTGTGGGAGTCGTGCGGTCAGGACCCGGTCGCCCTGCTGGGCGAGGTGTCGTCCGAGCGGCTGGCCGAACTCGCGCAGGACCACGGCTACGTCGACTGGGTCAACTCCACCGTGCAGGGGCTGCGCACCTACCTCACTGAGCCGCGGTGGTACCAGTCGCTGGGTGCGGGCACTCCTGCGGCCATTGCCTACTTCTCCCCGGAATACGGCATCGCGGCCGCGCTGCCGCAGTACTCCGGCGGACTGGGCATCCTCGCCGGCGATCACCTGAAGACCGCGAGCGATCTGGGTGTGCCGCTGCTGGCGATCGGCCTGTTCTACCGCGCCGGCTACTTCACCCAGTCGCTGTCACGCGACGGCTGGCAGCAGGAGCGCTACCCGGTCGCCGACCCCGACGCGAGCCCGGTCTCGCTGCTGCGCGAACGCGACGGTCATCCGGCCCGCGTGCGCGTGGGTCTGCCCGGCGGCGGCCAGGTCATCGCCCGCATCTGGGTGGCCATGGTGGGGCGTGTTCCGCTGCTGCTGCTGGACACCGACGTCGAGGAGAACGCCGAGGGCCTTCGCGAGATCACCGATCGCCTGTACGGCGGCGGGGGCGAGCACCGCCTCCAGCAGGAGATGCTGCTGGGCATCGGCGGCGTGCGGGCCCTGCGCGCGTACTGCCGCATCACCGGCCACCCGGCCCCCGAGGCGTTCCACACCAACGAAGGTCATGCGGGCTTCCTGGGTCTGGAGCGCATCCGCGAGCTGCTGGAGTCCGACCCGTCGATGACCTTCGACGAGGCCCTGGAGGTCACCCGGGCCAGCACGATCTTCACCACGCACACGCCGGTTCCGGCCGGCATCGATCGGTTCCCCCGTGCCCTTGTGCAGGAGTACCTCGGTGGTGCCAATGCCACGCCGGGCGTCCCGGTCGACAGGGTGCTGGCCCTGGGTGCGGAGACCTACGACGGCGGCGATCCGGACGTCTTCAACATGGCCGTCATGGGACTGCGCCTCGGTCAGCGCGCCAATGGGGTCAGCCAGCTTCACGGTGCGGTGTCGCGCGGCATGTTCAACGGACTGTGGCCGACCTTCGATGCCGACGACGTGCCGATCACCTCGATCACCAACGGCGTGCACGCCCCCACCTGGACCGCACGCGCGATCCTGGAGCTCGCGCACGGAGCCACCATCGACGACCCGGAGGGGTGGCAGGTCATCGCCAGCGCCCCCGAGGACGTGCTGTGGGACATCAAGCGCCGCCTGCGCGAGGACCTCGTCACGATGGCGCGTGGTCGACTTCGCGAGTCGTGGCGCCTGCGCGGGGCCAGCGAGGCGGAGCTTGGATGGATCGACACCGTGCTCGATCCCGATGTGCTCACCATCGGCTTCGCGCGACGCGTGCCGTCGTACAAGCGGCTCACCCTCATGCTGCGCGATCCCGACCGACTGCGCGCGCTGCTGCTGGATCCCGAGCGCCCGGTGCAGCTGGTCGTGGCCGGCAAGGCGCACCCGGCCGACGAGGGCGGCAAGCGGCTCATCCAGCAGCTGGTGGAGTTCGCCGACAGTGAGGACGTGCGGCACCGCATCGTCTTCCTTCCCGACTACGGCATCTCGATGGCCACGACCCTGTACCCCGGCTGCGATGTCTGGCTCAACAACCCCATCCGGCCGCTGGAGGCCAGCGGCACGTCAGGTATGAAGGCTGCGCTCAACGGTGGCCTGAACCTGTCGATCCTCGACGGGTGGTGGGATGAGTGGTACGACGGCGAGAACGGCTGGGCGATTCCCACGGCCAATGGCATCGATGACCCCGATCGACGTGACGACCTGGAGGCCGAGAGCCTGTACGCGCTGATCGAGAACGCCGTGGCCCCCGCGTTCTACACGCGCGACGATCGCGGTCTGCCGGTGCGCTGGCTGACGATGGTGCGCCACACGCTGGCCACTCTCGGGCCCAAGGTCGTTGCGAGTCGCATGCTGCGCGAGTACGTCACCCGCCTGTACATCCCGGCGGCCCTGGCCGGCCGGGCGGTCGAGGAGAACGGCTACCGACTCGCACGGGACCTGTCGGCGTGGAGCCAGCGCGTGCGTGAGGCCTGGCCCCAGGTGCGGGTGGACCACATCGAGGCCGAGGGTGCGGGCGAGACCGCGGCGCTGGGCTCGACGATCGTCGTGCAGGCGCACGTGAACCTGGGGTCACTGACGCCGCAGGACGTCGACGTGCAGGTGGCCTACGGCCGCGTGGATGCCGACGACCGCATCCACGGTGCGACGGTGGTGTCGATGACGCCCGACCAGGACCTCGGCGGTCAGTCGTGGGTGTACTCCGCCCAGGTGCCGCTGTCGGTCAACGGCTCGTTCGGCTACACCGTGCGCGCCGTTCCGCGTCATGAAGGCCTGGCCTACGTGGCCGAACTCGGCCTGCAGGCGGTTCCGCAGTCCGATCGGGTCGCGGTGGCTCCGGCCTAGCCGGCACGCCCCTGTGGAGGGTCACGCGCAGGTTCAGTGCGCGTGACCGCCCTCGGCGCGCAGCACGATCAGTGACCGTGGTGCGAGGGTGATCGACGCACCCGCCTCGATGCGTTCGTCGGTCTCGCGCGAGCGTCCGGTGGACGTGTCGATCACGGGGGAGTACCGCTCGCCGTAGGGCGCACCCGGGAGCGTGAAGACGCGTGGCTGGTCGCCGGCGTGCAGCAGGAGGAGGAACGCGGTGTCGGTGCGACCGTCGCCGTCGGCCTTAGCTCCGTAGGCCTCGCCGGCCAGGAACATCTGCAGCGAGTGCTCCTGTGGGTCCTGCCACTGACCGGACGTGAGCTCCAGCCCGTCGGCGTCGAGCCAGGCGAGATCCTTGGGACCGCCGCTGTGCACAGGGATGCCGTCGAAGAAGGAGCGCTGGCGGAATGCGGAGTGGTGGCGCCGCAGCGCGATCACATCGCTGGCGAACACCTTCAGGTCGCTCTGCCAGTCGGCCCACATCCAGTCGTACCAGGACAGTGGTGAGTCCTGGCAGTACGCGTTGTTGTTGCCGCCCTGGGTGCGTCCGAACTCATCGCCACCCAGCAGCATCGGCACACCGGTCGACAGCACGAGCGTGGTGAGGATGTTGCGGATCTGACGACGCCTCAGGGTCAGCACGCTGGCGTCGTCGGTCTCACCCTCGACGCCGCAGTTCCACGACCGGTTGTCATCCGTGCCGTCGCGGTTCTCCTCGCCGTTGGCCTCATTGTGCTTGTAGTTGTAGGCCACCAGGTCGTGCATGGTGAATCCGTCGTGTGCGGTGACGAAGTTGACGCTGGCCAGTGGGCCGCGGTCGTCATGGTGGTAGAGGTCAGCGGAACCGGACAGGCGCGTGCCGATTTCGGCGATGCCGCTGGCCCCGCGCCAGTAGTCGCGCACGCAGCCGCGGTAGCGGTCGTTCCACTCCCGCCACGGCGTGGGGTACCGCCCCACCTGGTAGCCGCCCCAGCCGACATCCCACGGCTCGGCGATGAGCTTGACCCCACGCAGCACCGGGTCCTGCTGCACGGCGGTCATGAACGCGCCGGCGAGGTCGACGGCGAACGGACTGCGCGCCAGGGTGGGGGCGAGGTCGAAGCGGAATCCGTCGACGTGCATCTCGGTGACCCAGTAGCGCAGCGAGTCCAGCACGAGCCGGGCGACCTCAGGAGTGTTGGTGGCGGGGGTGTTTCCGCAGCCCGTGGTGTCGAAGTAGTGCACACCGCCGTCGGTGAGCCGGTAGTAGTGCGGATTGTCGATGCCCTTGAACGAGAAGGTCGGGCCCAGGCTGCCACCCTCGGCGGTGTGGTTATAGAC
>CAYFLO010000072.1:0-7323 GCA_964343995.1 uncultured Bifidobacteriaceae bacterium | reverse complement strand
CCGCCCGGCGCCGGGCGGCGATCGAGGCCGGTCTGGTCACCGCGTCGGCCCGTGAGGCTGACGACCTCGTTCGCGATGCCGAGACCTTCCTGGCCCGCATCGCCGATCACCTGCGCCTGACCTACCAACCGTCGATGCCCCTGCTGGGCGTCGGCTGATCGAGCTCCAGCGATGCCTCCCGCTGGTGACGGCGGGCGGTCCGGGCACCTTCGCGACCTGTCCGGATCGTCCGCCGTCGATTCATCCGTGTTCGCGCACCTGCAGGTGGCGTCCGGCTTCTCCCGTCAGTACGGCACCGCGATGCCCGAGGCGATCGCCGCGCGCGTCGCCGAACTTGGCCAGTCGATCGCCGGCCTGGTCGATCGCGACGGCGTGCACGGTGCGGTGCGCTGGGTGCTCGCCTGCCGCGACGCCGGCGTGCGGCCGGTCCTGGGCGTCGACCTGGCGATGGAGCCCACCTCGCCCGCACTCGACGGTGGCGCACGCTCGCGCACTCCGGCCCACGGCGGCACCTGGGTCGACGAGTCGCGTCCGCGCGTCGTCCTCCTCGCTGTCGGCGCCCGCGGCTGGTCGTCGCTGTGCCGACTGGTGTCGGCGGCGCACACCGGCGCGCACGCCGAGCGCGGCGATCCCTGGCTCACCTGGGCGGCGCTGCGTGCACACCACGAAGGAGTCATCGCGCTGCTCGGTCCGCACTCCGAGCTGGGTCGCGTCCTGGCCACGCGTCGCGTGCACCGCGCTGAGGGCGTCGTGCGGCCGTGGCGTGCCGTGCTCGGCCGCCGCCTGGCCGTGGCCGTCACCTCGCACCGGTACCCGTCCGGCGATCCGCACTCCACCGCGGTCGCCGCGACGATGCTGGGCTGGGCGCGCGAGCAGGGCATTCCCGCGGTCCTCACCAACGCCGTGCGCTACCTGGAGCCCGACGACGTGCGCACCGCCGACGTGCTCGACGCCGCCCGCCGACTGGTCTCGCTGGAGTCCCGGCACATCCGTCCCGGCAACGGTCAGGCCTTTCTGAAGTCCTCCGCGCAGATGGCGGCGGTGGCCGACGAGATCGCCGTGGCCGCCGGCGAGCGCGACGGCGCACGCCTGCTCGCCGACACCCGGCGCCTGGCCGAGCACTGCGCGCTCACCCCGGCCGACCTCGGCATCGGCGAGATCCGCGTGCCCGAACTCGACGTCCTGCTCGGGCGTCCCGTCGCCGACCCGGTGGGGGAGGCCGACACCCTGCTGCGCGCCCGCTGCGCGTCGGCGCTGCCGCAGCGCTATGCGCGGGCCGCCGACCGGCGCCGGGCCCGGGCCCGGCTCGACGACGAACTGCGCACCATCACCCACCTGGGCTTCGCCGGCTACTTCCTCACCGTCGCCGAGGTCGTCGACCTCATCCGTGCGCGCGGGGTGCGCGTGGCCGCACGCGGATCCGGTGCCGGCAGCCTGGTCACCCACCTGCTGGGCATCTCCGGGGTCGACCCGCTGCAGCACGGACTGCTCATGGAGCGCTTCCTGTCTCCGCTGCGCCGCGAACTGCCCGACATCGACATCGACGTGGAATCCGCGCGACGCCCGGAGATCTACCAGTGGATCTTCGACCGCTTCGGCGAGGAGCGCACCGCCTGCGTGTCGATGATGGAGACCTACCGCGTGCGCCACGCGGTGCGCGATGTGGGCATGGCCCTGGGCCTGCCCGCTGGCGACATCGACGCCCTGGCCAAGGCCTTCCCGCACGTGCGTGCCCGGCACGCGCGCAGCGCCCTGGCCGAGCTGCCCGAACTGCGCGCGTCGTCGTTCGGCCGGCTCGCGGCCCAGGGTCGGCTCGACACCCTGCTCGACCTCGTCGAACGCCTCGACGGGCTGCCGCGCCATGTGGCCCTGCATCCCTGCGGCATCGTCCTGTCCGATCCCACGCTGCTCGACCGCACCCCGGTCGAGCACAGTGCCGCCGGATTTCCGATGAGTCACTTCGACAAGGACGACGTCGAGGCCCTGGGTCTGCTCAAGCTCGACGTCCTGGGCATCCGCATGCAGTCGTCGCTGGCCCATGCCGTCACCGAGATCGCCCGCGTCACCGGCGAGCAGGTGGTCCTCGACGAGCAGCCGCTCGACGACCCGGCCACCTTCGCCCTCGTGCAGTCCGCGCGCACCCTGGGCTGCTTCCAGATCGAGTCGCCCGGCCAGCGCGAACTCATCGGCCGCTTCGCCCCCGAGACGTTCGACGACCTCATCATCGACATCTCGCTGTTCCGTCCCGGCCCGGTCAAGTCCGACATGGTCACCCCGTTCCTGCGCGCACGGCAGGGCTGGGCGGCACCGGTCTACCTGCACGAGCGGCTCCGGCCGATCCTGGAGGAGACCTGCGGCGTCGTCGTCTTCCACGAGCAGGTGCTGCGCATCGTCGCCACGATGACCGGCTGCTCCCTGGCTGAGGCCGACGAGACCCGGCGCGCCCTGGGCAGCCCCGAGGGCCAGGACGACGTGCGCACCTGGTTCTACCCCGCGGCGCTGCGTCAGGGCTTCGACCTGCCCACCGTCGAGAAGGTGTGGGACGTGCTGCGCGCGTTCGCCTCCTTCGGTTTCTGCAAGGCGCACGCCGCCGCGTTCGCGTTGCCGACGTACCAGTCGGCATGGCTCAAGGCCCACCATCCGGCCGCGTTCTACGCCGGGATCCTCACCCACGACCCCGGCATGTACCCGCGTCGGCTCATCCTCGACGACGCGCGCCTGCACGGTGTGCCGGTGCTGGGCCTGGACGTCAACCACTCCGGTGCCACGTACCGCGTCGAGCCAGTCGCGGATGACTCGGTCGCGAGTGACGTGGTCGCCGATGCGCCGACCGCGAGCGAGTCACAACTCGGCCTGCGGATGTCGCTGGCCGACGTGCGCGGGATCAGCGACGAGGAGGTCGCGGCCATCGTCGCCGGCCAGCCCTATGCGAGCCTCGCCGACGCCTGGAACCGCAGCGGCATGTCGCGTCCCACGGCGGAGCGGCTCATCGTCACCGGTGCCTTCGACGCGCTCTACGGCCTGCACCTGCCGCATCGCGCCCGCGGCCGGCTCACCCGACGCGACCTCCTGCTGCAGGTCGGCGACCTGGAGCGACTGGCCCGCGGCGCCCGCGGATCCCGACGCGGCGGATCGCGCGGCTCGGCCGATCACGCGCAGCTGCCACTGGCCCTCGACCTCGCGCCCGATCCCACCGTGCCGTCCGGGCTGCCCGAACTCACCGCCGCCGAGCGCGTGCGCGCCGAACTGGAGGTGCTCGGCATGGACGTCAGCCACCACCTCATGGACTTCTACGCCGACCTGCTCGGTGCCCTGCGCGCCGGTGGACTGCCGGTGGTGGCGGCGCGCGACCTGCTGTCCTGCCGCTCCCGCAGCGAGGTGCTCGTCGCCGGTGTCAAGGTGGCCACGCAGACCCCGCCGGTGCGCAGCGGCCGTCGCGTCATCTTCCTCACCCTCGACGACTCCACCGGGCCGGCCGATGCCACGTTCTTCGAGGACGCGCAGGGGCCGTACGCGCGCACGCTGTTCGACTCCTGGATCCTGCTCGTGCGCGGGGAGACCCGGCGCACCGGCCCGCGCGGCATCTCGCTGCGCGCCACCGGATGCTGGGAGCTCGGCGCGGTGCGCCAGGTGTGGCAGGCGGGGGGTGTCGCCGCCGTCGCCGAGTTACTGGCCGAGCACGCGCCGGTCGAGCAGCCGACCCGCCGCCGCGTGCTGGTCCACGCCAGCGGCTTCCGCCAGTCGCCCTACGCCGACATCGCCCCGGCCGGGCCCACCACCGCGCTGTGGCACGCCAGTCCGGGCAGCAGTGGCCGATGATGGGCACGTCCGATCCCGTTCACCAGGAGTCCTCGTGAGTCGCAGTCAGGTGCGTCGCCCCACCGGGCGTCTGGGCCTGGGCGACGACGACTCCGGCTGCACGATCCTGCACGTCGACATGGACGCCTTCTATGCGTCAGTCTCGCTGCGCACTCACCCTGAGCTGCGCGGTACACCGGTCATCGTCGGCGCCACCGGCAATCGCGGTGTCGTGCTCTCGGCCACCTACGAGGCCCGTGCCCTGGGCGTGCACTCGGCCATGCCGATGTCGCGGGCACGGCGCATCGCCCCGCAGGCCACCGTGCTTGCTCCCGATCACCACCAGTACGCGCAGGTGAGTCGCAACGTCATGGCTCTGTTCTCCTCGATCACACCGCTGGTCGAGCCGCTGAGCCTTGACGAGGCGTTCCTCGACGTCGCCGGTGCGCTGCGCCGACTCGGCACGCCCACCGCCATCGCCGAGCTCATCCGCGCGCGCGTGCACGACGAGCAGCAGATCACCTGCTCCGTCGGTGTGGCCACGACCAAGTTCGTCGCCAAGCTCGCCTCCACTCGCGCCAAGCCCGACGGAATGCTCGTCGTGCCCGCCGACCAGGTCATCGCTTTCCTGCACCCGCTGCCGGTCGGCGCCCTGTGGGGCGTGGGGGAGCGCACCGAGGAGCAGTTGGTCCGGCTCGGACTGCGCACCGTGGCCGATCTCGCGCACACCCCGGTGGCCACACTGCAGCGCGCCCTGGGCCCGGCGGCCGGGCAGCACCTGCACGACCTCGCCTGGGGGCGCGACCCGCGCGCGGTCTCCCCGCACGAGCCGGAGAAGTCGGTGGGCAACGAGCACACCTTCAGTCACGACGTCGACGACCCGGAGGTCATCCAGGCGCAGGTGCTCGCGCTGGCCGACCAGGTGGCCGCGCGTCTGCGTGCCGCCGGCTACGTCGGACGCACGATCAGCCTGAAGGTCCGCTTCGCGGACTTCACCACCATCACCCGCTCGCGCACGCTCGCCCATCCCACCGACGTGGGCAAGGAGGTCTACGACACGGCGTGGGCGCTCTACGAGGCGCTCGGCCTCCAGCGCGTGCGCATCCGCCTGGTCGGGGTGCGGGTGGAGGGCCTGGCCCCCGCCGGGCAGGCGCCCGAGCAACTGCTCCTGGGCGAGCCCGACCACGGGCGCCGCGACGCCGAGGTGGCGATCGACGGGCTGCGGTCCCGGTTCGGCTCCGACGCCGTCCTGCCGGCCCGCCTCGTCGACGCCCCCGACGACGACGCCTGACCGGTCCCCGGCGCCCGCCTGGAGCCGCGACGGGACCCCCGGCCCCCGCGCTCGGGAGTGTTCGGGTTCCCAAGTCGGGAGGTCCTGCTTATCCTTAGGGCAGCGTTCGCCGGACGTCCGCGTCCGACGCCGACCTGTCGAGAGGGGGCCCGCCATGCCGCTGTCCGAGCACGAGCAGCGACTCCTGGAGCAGATGGAGCGGGCCCTGTACGCCGAGGACCCCAAGTTCGCCTCGAGCCTGCGCTCCACCGCGGGTCGCCGCCGCGCCCGCGGCCGCGGAGTTCTGGGCGTCCTGGGCATCCTGGCCGGCCTGGTCGTCCTCATCGCCGGTGTCGCCACCACCATCACCGCGGTCGGGGTCGTCGGATTCGTCCTCATGCTCGTCGGCACGGTGGCGCTCTACTCCTCCCTGCGGTCGCGCCCGCAGGTGAGCGACGACGAGGCCGAGACCCCCGCGCCGGAGGCCCCGCGTGCCCCCGGCTTCATGGATCGCCTCGAGGACCGCTGGCGTCGACGCGCTGAGGGTGGCACCGAGTAGCACTCGACCGGGCTTCGCGTCGGTCACCTGAAACCCTCGCGCGGCCATGGACGAGGATGAGCGCATGACCGCCGACGACACCTGGGCTCGTCCCGCTGTCGTGCTGGTCACCCGGCCCATGGATCCGCCGGATTCCCCGCAGCGTCCCGGTGTCGCCGAGGTCCTGCGCGAGGTCGCCTCGCACACCCTGGGGCTGGTGACCTTCACCGCCACGACGAGTGCCGCCATTGCCGGGCAGGTGACCTCGGCGATCGTCGATCCGATCCTTGATGCGATCGTGCCGCGGATCACCGATGCGATCCTGCAGCGTCTGGACCTCACCGAGATCGTGCTCACCCGAGTCGACCTCGAGGCGATCATCACCCGCGCCCTGGACGAGCTCAACCTCACTGACCTGGTACTCGAGCGTGTCGACATCAACACCCTGGTGGCTGCGGCCGACATCGGCGCCGTCATCGACCGCGTCCCGATCGTGCCGATCGCGAACTACGTCATCGACGAGATCGACCTGCCGGAGATCATCCGCGAGTCCACCGGCGGCATCGCGGTCGACGCCGTCAACGCCGTGCGTGTGCAGACCTTCGGCGCCGACCAGTGGTTCGCCCGCAT
Source organism: uncultured Bifidobacteriaceae bacterium (assembly GCA_964343995.1). Classification (GTDB taxonomy): domain Bacteria; phylum Actinomycetota; class Actinomycetes; order S36-B12; family S36-B12; genus JBAWXR01. Next base: position 1,087 of record CAYFLO010000072.1, on the reverse strand, counting down.
CGTTGACACCGTCGTGCGTCGGCGCGCGCGTGATGTGAACGCTCCCGGCGACCCGGAGTCGCTGAGTGCGCAGGCCCTCCAGGACGAGCAGCGCGAGCAGGAGCACCTCGCACAGGAGAGTGCGGCGGCTGACCAGGGGCCGCGCCCTGCCGATTCGGCGGGGGCGTCGTGAGCAGCTACCGCGACTACCTGGACAGCGCCGGTCGCAGCGTCGACGACGCCCGCCGAAGTTCCCTGCCCCGCGGTGCGGCCGCCTTCCAGGGGGAGCGAGCCGGCCTCGTCACCCGCATGGTGGCCGCTGTCATCGACGTCCTCATCGTCATCGGCATCGTCCTGCTCATCGCCCTGGCCACGTGGATCCTGTCGTTCATCTTCACCCCGCTCACCAGCGGTTTCATCAGCGAGGGCAACCGGCGCATTCCCCCGGTCGTCGTCCTGGTGGTCATCGGCTACGTCATCACCCAGATCTACTTCACCGTGTCGTGGGCGAGCTCGGGCCGCACGGTCGGGAACCTCATCATGGGCGTGCGCGTCGTTGACTATCGAGGGAACAGGCTCGCGTGGTGGGTGGCGTTCCTGCGCGCAGCGTTCGTCATCGCACTTCCGGTGGGCCTGTTCTGGGTGCTGGTGAGCGGGGCGAACCGGTCGGTGCAGGACGTCGTGCTGCGCACGAGCGTGATCTACGACTGGGTGGTCGGCACTCCCACGCTGGCTGCCGTCATCGGGAGGAACCGTGAAGCACGTCGCTCGTCCTAAGACATCCATCGTTGCGGTGACCGCATTGCTCGCCATCTCCGGCGGGCTGCTCACCTGTGCTGCTGCGTCCCCCGCTCAGGCGCAGGCGGCGGCGCAGGTGACGACGCAGGGAGGCGACTCGATCCGCGCCGTGTGCCGGCAGATGATCGCTCAGCACCTGGGTCCGGTGAAGGCGGCACGCTACGCCCGCGATCGCGGCTACACCACACGCATCGGCACGGTCGATGGCGTCCCGCGCGCGGTGACGATGGACTACCGCGAGGACCGGCTCACCCTGACGATCACGAAGGGTCGGGTGACGGCCTGCGTCGTCGGCTGACGAGCACGCCGA
>CAYFLO010000071.1:0-7342 GCA_964343995.1 uncultured Bifidobacteriaceae bacterium | reverse complement strand
GCCTCCGGCCCACCTCGTTCTGGCAGGTGCACCAGGGTGCAGCAGCGCTGCTGCAGTCGCGGGTGCGCGCCCTCGCCGCGGCAGACGCGGGTGAGGAGTGGTGGGACCTGTATGCCGGAGCCGGTCTCCTGGCTCGTGCCCTGGCGGACGATGTCGGTTCCGGTGGGTGCGTGCGTGCTGTGGAGTCGGCCCCCGATTCCGTACGCGAGGCGCGACGCGCCCTGCACGATCTGGTTCAGGTGCGGCTGGAAGAGGCCGACGTCTCGACGTGGCTGGAGCAGGCTCGGGGTGCGCCCCACGGTGTCGTCCTGGACCCTCCTCGCACGGGGGCGGGGGAGCGCGTGGTCGATCGTCTCGCCGACCTGGGTGTCCCTCGCCTGGTCTACGTCGCGTGTGATCCGGTCACCCTGGCGCGAGATGTGCGCCGGCTGGGGGCCCGCGGATACCGGGTGGAGCACCTGGAGGGATGGGACCTGTTCCCCATGACCCATCACCTGGAGGCCATTGCGGTCCTGGCCTCCTAGCGGATCGGCCTCACGGCCGCCCCCCGTCGACCCGGGAGTATCGTCCCGGGGGCCGGGGCACAGGGCACCGTCGCGAAGGAGGATGCGTGGCCAGCAAGGACAGCTTCGGAGCCCAGGGGACCCTCGCCGTCGGCGACCGGACCTATGAGATCTTCCGCGTGTCCGCGGTCCCGGGATCCGAGCGCCTGCCGTTCACGCACAAGGTGCTCCTGGAGAACCTCCTGCGCACGGAGGATGGCGCCAACGTCACGGCCGACACCATCCGGGCGCTGGGTTCCTGGGATCCGGCCGCCCAGCCTTCCGAGGAGATCCAGTTCACCCCGGCTCGTGTGGTGATGCAGGACTTCACCGGCGTCCCGGTCGTCGTCGACCTGGCCACCATGCGCGAGGCCGTGCGCGACCTTGGCGGTGATCCGGCCCGTATCGAGCCGCTCGCACCCGCCGAACTGGTCATCGACCATTCCGTCATCGCGGACTTCTTCGGAACCGCAGACGCCGAGGAACGCAACGTCGAGCTGGAGTACGAGCGCAATCGCGAGCGCTACCAGTTCCTTCGCTGGGGGCAGAGTGCCTTCGACGAGTTCAAGGTGGTCCCGCCCGGTCAGGGCATCGTCCACCAGGTCAACATCGAGGCGCTGGCCCGCGTCGTCATGGCCCGCGGCGGCCAGGCCTATCCCGACACGGTGGTGGGCACCGACTCCCACACCACCATGGTCAACGGCCTGGGTGTGCTGGGCTGGGGTGTCGGAGGTATCGAGGCTGAGGCGGCCATGCTTGGCCAGCCGGTGTCGATGCTCATCCCTCGCGTGGTGGGTTTCAAGCTCACCGGCGAACTCCCGGCGGGCGCCACGGCAACCGACCTCGTCCTCACGATCACCCAGATGCTGCGCAAGCACGGAGTGGTCGGCAAGTTCGTGGAGTTCTACGGCGACGGTGTCTCAGCCGTGCCGCTGGCCAACCGCGCCACGATCGGAAACATGTCGCCGGAGTACGGCAGCACCGTGGCGATCTTCCCGATCGACAACGCCACCATCGACTACCTGCGCCTCACCGGGCGTCCTGCCGAGCAGCTCGCCCTGGTCGAGACCTACGCCAAGGAGCAGGGCCTGTGGCATGACCCGAGCCACGAGCCGGTGTACTCGGAGTACCTCGAGCTCGACGTCTCCACGGTGGTGCCCTCACTGGCCGGCCCCAAGCGTCCGCAGGACCGCGTGCTCCTGTCGCAGGCCAAGGAGGCGTTCCAGGAGGCGCTTCCCGGTTACACCAACGACCCTGCGCGCGTCGTGGAGACCACGATCAGTGGCGAGCCGGTGCAGCTCGGCCACGGCGACGTCGCCATCGCGGCCATCACGTCGTGCACCAACACGTCCAACCCGTTCGTCATGATCGGCGCGGGCCTGCTGGCCAAGAAGGCAGTCGAGCGTGGCCTCTCGCGCAAGCCGTGGGTCAAGACCACGCTGGGGCCGGGGTCGCGCGTCGTCACCGACTACTACGAGAAGGCCGGCCTGCTGCCATACCTGGAGAAGCTGGGCTTCTCGGTCATCGGCTACGGCTGCACCATCTGCATCGGCAACTCCGGCCCGCTCATCCCCGAGGTGAGTGCGGCGGTTAACGAGGCCGATCTGGCGGTGGTGTCCGTCCTCAGCGGCAACCGCAACTTCGAGGGGCGCATCAACCCCGACGTCAAGCTGAACTACCTGGCCTCGCCCCCGCTCGTCGTCGCCTATGCGATCGCCGGCACGATGGACATCGACCTCGACGACGAGCCGCTGGGATACGACCCGCAGGGCGCTCCGGTGTTCCTCGCCGACATCTGGCCCTCGATGGCCGAGATCCAGGCCACGATCGACGCCGCCATCTCCCCGGAGATGTTCGCCGCGCGCAACCGCGACGTCTTCGCCGGCGATCGACGCTGGCAGTCGCTTCCCACGCCCAGCGGTGACACGTTCGCGTGGAGTCCGGAGAGCACCTACGTGCGTAAGCCTCCGTACTTCGACGGCATGGGCAAGGACCCCCAGCCGGTGCACGACATCACCGGGGCACGAGTCCTCCTCATGCTCGGCGACTCGGTCACCACCGACCACATCTCGCCGGCGGGCTCCATCAAGCCCGACAGCCCGGCCGGCGCCTATCTGCTGGCCCACGGGGTGGCCAAGGCCGACTTCAACTCCTACGGATCACGGCGCGGCAACCACGAGGTCATGATCCGTGGCACGTTCGCCAATATCCGGCTGCGCAACCTCATGCTCACCGACGTCGAGGGCGGATTCACCGTCGATTTCACCGACGTCGACGAGCCCATCGTGCCGGTCTACGACGCGGCGATGCACTACGCCGAGCGCGGTACACCCCTGGTGATTCTTGCGGGCAAGGAGTACGGATCGGGTTCCAGTCGCGACTGGGCCGCCAAGGGCACCGCTCTGCTGGGGGTGCGGGCCGTCATCGCGGAGTCCTACGAGCGCATCCACCGCTCCAACCTCATCGGTATGGGCGTCCTGCCCCTGCAGTTCCCCGACGGGCAGTCGGCGTCGACCCTCGGCCTGGAGGGGGATGAGGTGTTCACCATTCGCGGCATCGAGGAGCTCAACGCCGGGCGCACGCCCCGCACCGTGGAGGTCGAGGCGGTTGCTGCTGATGGCCGCACGGTGGAGTTCAGTGCCGTCGTTCGCATCGACACTCCTGGTGAGGCTGACTACTACCGCAACGGCGGCATTCTGCAGTTCGTTCTGCGGTCGCTGCTGTCCTAGGGATTCCCATGGCTCCCGCGGGGTGGCCGTCGGACCTCGCGCCGGAGGGGACCGAACGCTTCGAGGCCGACGTCGTCTCCTGGCTTCTCGACCGTGGACCGGCTGACCTCCGGACATCTCCGCTTCGGCACGAGCCGCTGGCACTGGCCTACGTGGTCGCGCAATGTGTCGAGGCCCAGGTCGAGGCATTTCGCACGGCCTACCGCACCGTGCGTGCCGACCTCGGACGGACACTGTCCCCGGACGCGCTCACGCGGGTGCAGCAGGCGCTCGAGGCACAGGGGGCGCTCGCCCTGGCGGTCCAGCGTGAGGTGAGCCTCGTCGTAGGGGCCCTGCGCCGACGGGTCGAGGCGGGCGATGTCGCCTAGACTGCCGAGTCGGAAGGCAGGAGGCTGACGTTGTCCGTTCTGGAGGGCATCCGCGGGCCTCGCGACGTCCGGGCACTCGCCCCCGAGCAGGTCACCGTGCTGGCCGACGAGATTCGCAGCTTCCTGGTTGACCGCGTCTCGGCGACAGGCGGCCACCTGGGCCCCAACCTGGGGGTCGTCGAACTCACGTTGGCGCTGCACCGGGTCTTCCGCTCTCCCGACGACGCCATCATCTGGGACACCGGACACCAGGCCTACGTCCACAAGATCATCACCGGACGCGCCGCCGAGTTCGGCTCGCTTCGCCAGCGCGGTGGCCTGTCCGGCTATCCGTCACGGGCTGAGAGCCCACACGACATCGTCGAGAACTCCCATGCGAGCACGGCCCTGTCGTATGCCGATGGCCTGGCCAAGGCGTGGCAGGCGCGCGGTCTCCTGGGCCAGCGCCACGTCGTGGCGGTTATCGGTGATGGAGCGCTCACGGGCGGAATGGCCTGGGAGGCGGTCAACAACATCGCCACCGGCAACCGGCCACTGGTCATCGTGGTCAACGACAATGGTCGCTCGTATTCACCGACGATCGGTGGCGTGGCCCACCGGCTGTCCACGTTGCGCACGGCTGGTGGGTATGAGCGGGTCCTCACGTGGGGCAAGCGCATGCTTCAGTCCGCTCCGATGGTCGGGCCGACGCTGTACGGCGCGGTCCACGGAATGAAGAAGGGCGTCAAGGACGTCCTTGCGCCGCAGGGGCTCTTCGAGGATCTGGGCCTGAAGTACATCGGACCCGTCGACGGACACGATGAGCAGGAGCTGGAGTTCGCCCTGGCGCTCGCGCGCGACTTCGGCGGTCCGGTCATCGTGCACGCGATCACCGAGAAGGGGCACGGCTACGGCCCCGCGGAGTCCGACGAGGCTGATCGCTTCCACGGGGTGGGTGTGATCAACCCCGACACGGGGCGCCCGGTGAGCGCGTCAGGACCGACGTGGACGTCAGCCTTCGGCGACGAGCTCGTCCGCATCGGCGCTGAGCGCGCCGACGTCGTGGCGATCACCGCAGCGATGCTCGCCCCCACGGGGTTGGAGACCTTCGCGTCGGTGTTCCCCGAGCGCACCTACGACGTGGGCATCGCCGAGCAGCACGCGGTGGCCAGCGCCGCAGGGCTCGCCTACGGCGGAATGCACCCGGTGGTGGCGGTCTATGCCACGTTCCTCAATCGCGCGTTCGATCAGGTGCTCATGGACTGTGCACTGCATCGGGCCGGGGTCACCTTCGTGCTGGATCGCGCCGGCGTCACCGGTGACGATGGTGCCAGCCACAACGGCGTCTGGGACATCTCGATGCTGCTCGCTGTTCCTGGACTGCGGCTGGCCGCGCCGCGCGACGAGTCGACTCTGCGTCGTGCGCTGCGCGAGGCGGTGGCCGTCAGTGATGCCCCCACGGTCGTGCGCTTCCCCAAGGGTGCCCTGCCCGCAGAGCTGCCGGCGCTACGCGTGCACGAGGGCGCGGAGATCCTGGTCGAGTCGGGCACTCAGGCAGTGGACGTCACGGTCGTCGCCGTGGGCTCAATGGCGGGCCTGGGCCGCGATGCGGCGGCACTGCTGGAGGCTCAGGGCCTCACCTCCCGGGTCATCGACCCGCGCTGGGTGGCACCGCTGCCCGGGGGCGTGGTCGATCTTTCCCGCACATCGCGACTCGTCGCCGTGATCGAGGACGGAATTCGGACCGGTGGCGCCGCGGCGCATGTGCGTGCGGAGCTCTCCGACGCGGGCGTGCACACGCCGGTACTCAGCTTCGGCGTTCCCGCCGCGTTCCTCGCGCATGCCAAGCGCGCCGAAGTGCTCGCCGAGATCGGCCTGACGGCACAGGACGTCGCCCGTGCCCTTGTCGAGGCTCTTGTCGGCCAGGATGACGACGTTTCGGCTGAAACCCGACAGGGCAGCAGCGACCCGACTGCGGCTACACCGGAACGCTAGCCACGCCCGGGGGCAGGAACCGTCGTCCGGTGACGCGCTCGGACGCACCCGTGCGGTCCAGGGTGGGAGTGATCCCACCCATCCAGAACGGCCAGCCTGCTCCCAGGATCATGCACAGGTCGATATCGGCCGGATCTGCCACGACACCCTCATCGAGCATGCGTCGCACCTCGTCGGCGAGGGCATCAAGGGTGCGGTTGCGCACCTGCTCGCCGGTGCTGGGCGCGGAGCCGAAGGTGAACAGAGCCGCCACCTCGGGGTCGAGGGTCTGCTCGCCGTCGGCGTTCCAGGTCCACAGCCCTCGCTTGCCAGCGGCCACCAGTCGGCGCATGTTCTCCGAGACGGTGAAGCGGTCGGGGAAGGCACCGTTCATCGTCTCCGAGACATGCAGGGCCACTGCGGGACCCACGAGCTGAAGGAGCATGAACGGAGTCATCGGCAGCCCGAGGCTCGCCATCGCGGAGTCCGCCACGGCAGGGTCGGTTCCCTCGTCCATGGCGTCGGTGATCTCTCCCATGAAGCGGGTGAGCAGTCGGTTGACGACGAAACCGGGGGAGTCCTTGACGAGCACGCACGACTTGCCCAGGCCCTTTCCGACGGCGAAGGCCGTGGCCAGCGTGGCGTCGTCGGTGTGCTCGGCCCGGGCGATCTCCAGCAGCGGCATCACGGCAACCGGGTTGAAGAAGTGGAAGCCCACGACCCGCTCGGGATGCGCAAGCCCGGAGGCCATGGCGGTGACGGACAGGGACGAGGTATTCGTCGCCAGCACGCAATCGTCACGAACCACCTTCTCCAGTGCTGCGAAGACCTGCTGCTTGATCGCAAGTTCCTCGAACACCGCTTCGATGACGAAGTCGGCATCGGCAAAGTCCGACGTGTCCGTGGTGCCGGATACCTGCGCGAGCACACGAGCGGCGCGGTCGGGGGTGAGCTTGCGCTTGTCGCGCAGCGACTCGACCTCCTGGCGCACGTAGGCAAGGCCCTTGTCGACTCGCGCCTGGTCGAGGTCGGACATCACAACTGGTACCTGCAGTTTGCGGGCGAACAGGAGAGCCAACTGGGAGGCCATGAGGCCGGCGCCGACGATGCCCACTTTGCGCACGGGGCGCGCAAGGTCGCGGTCGGGAGCCCCGGCGGGCTTCTTTGCCCGCCGCTGGACCAGGTCGAAGGCGTACATGCTGGCGCGGGTGTCATCGCCCATGACGAGGTCGGCCAGGGCCTCGTCCTCGGCCGCGAAGCCCTCGGCGCGGGAGGCGGTCTTCGCCGCCTCGACGAGATCCAGGGCCCGGTAGGGCGCCGGTGTGGCGCCGTGGATGCGCTCGTCGACCTGTGCGCGCACGGCGGCGACCACGGCATCCCAGGAGGCTCGGTCGGGTTCGGGACGCGGCACCTCGATGGCGCCGGTGAGCACGCGGGCGGCCCAGTCGATGGAGCGCTCCAGGAAGTCCGCGGCGTCGAGCACGACGTCGACGACGCCCAGGCGCACGGCGTCCTTGGGGCGCAGTTGCTTGTTCTGCGCCATGGAGTTGCCGATGATCACCTCCAGGGCCGCGGCCGGTCCGACGAGGTTCGGCAGCAGCCATGCGCCACCCCAGCCGGGGACGAGCCCGAGGAAGACCTCAGGGAGCGACAGCGCGGCGCTGGCGCTGGACAGGGTGCGGTAGTCGCAGTGCAGGGCGAGCTCGGTTCCGCCGCCCATGGCCGCGCCGTTGATGAAGGCGAAGGTGGG
>CAYFLO010000070.1:0-7403 GCA_964343995.1 uncultured Bifidobacteriaceae bacterium | reverse complement strand
GACGGCTTCTTCTTCCGCGACCAGGACATCGCGGTGGTCGGCGGCGGCGACTCCGCACTCGAGGAGGCCACGTTCCTCACCCGCTTCGCGCGCACCGTCACCCTCGTGCACCGACGCGATTCCCTGCGCGCCAGCCGGATCATGCAGGAGCGGGCCCTGTCCAACGACAAGATGCGCTTCGCCTGGAACAGCGAGGTGACCGCCCTGCACGGCGATCCCAAGCTCACCGGCGTCACCCTGCGCGACACCGTCACCGGTGCCGAGCGCGAGTTGGCCGTCACTGGCCTGTTCATCGCCATCGGCCATGACCCGCGCTCGGAGCTCGTCAAGGGCGTCGTCGACTGCGACGACGCGGGCTATGTGCTCGTTCAGGGCCGCACCACGAACACGTCGGTCCCCGGGGTGTTCGCCTGCGGTGATCTCGTCGACCACACCTACCGCCAGGCCATCACCGCCGCCGGCTCCGGCTGCGCCGCGGCCCTCGATGCCGAGCGCTTCCTCGCCGGGTAGATTCGACCCATCACCGATCAAGGAGCAGGACATGGGCGCCACCAAGAAGGTCACTGACGCAAGCTTCGCCACCGACGTGCTGGGCAGCGACAAGCCCGTCGTCGTCGACTTCTGGGCCGAGTGGTGCGGTCCGTGCAAGATGGTCGCGCCGATCCTCGAGGAGATCGCCGGCGAGCACGACGGCATCGTCATCGCCAAGCTCAACGTCGACGAGAACCCGCAGACGAGCGCCACCTACGGCATCACGTCCATCCCCACGCTCAACGTCTACAAGGGCGGCCAGATCGTCAAGACGATCGTCGGCGCCAAGCCCAAGGCGGCCCTCCTCGCGGACCTCGCGCCCTACCTGTAGGGCGGCGACACTTCTGCTGCGACCGTCGCTCCCGTGATCCTGCGCCACGGCGCCACCGGACCGGCTGTCGCCGAGGTCCGGCAGCGCCTGTCCGACCTCGGCTGGGACCTCCCGGTCGGGGAGGACTTCGACGACGACCTCGACGTCGCCGTCCGGGCGTTCCAACAGGAGCGTGGGATTACCGTCGACGGCATCGTCGGGCCGAACACGTTCGCCCGCCTCGATGAGGCGCGCTGGAATCTCGGCGATCGGGTGCTGTCGTTCGTGCCGGGGCACCTCATGAGCGGCGACGACGTTGCCGAGCTCCAGCGGCGCCTGTCCGAACTTGGCTTCTCCGCCGGACGCATCGATGGTCGGTTCGGCCGTCAGACCGACGTCGCCCTGCGGGAGTTCCAGAAGGGCGTGGGCGTCACCGCCGACGGCATGTGCGGACCGGACACCTTCCGCGCGTTCGACCGGCTCGTGCGCACGGTGTCGGGCGGCAACGCCACCCGACTGCGCGACCACGTCACGCTGACTGACCTGCGGTCTGGGATCGCCGACAAGGTTGTGGTCCTGGACCCGGGAAGCGCCCTTGCCCCACATCTGACCTACGCGGTGGCCGTGCGCGTCGAGGGCCGGCTCGCTGCCCTCGGCACGCAGGTGCTGCTGTCCCGCCCGGACCATGCGCCGGACTCCACCCGCGTGCCGTCCGACCGGGACCGGGCCGAGTTGGCCAACGACATCGATGCCGACCTCGTGCTCTCCCTTCACGTCGACAGCGTCGCCAGCCCGCTTCCCCAGGGCCTGGCGACCTTCTACTACGGGGATCCGCGCGGCGGCCAGCACTCCACGAGCGGTCGCGTGCTCGCCGATCTGGTGCACCAGGAGGTGCAGGCGCGCACCGACCTGCTGGACTGCCGCACCCATCCGCGCACGTGGGACCTGCTGCGCTACACCCGTATGCCCGCGGTGCGCGTGGAACTGGGCTACCTCAGCCACGCCGACGATGCGCGGCGCCTGGGCACACCGGCGTTCCAGGACGCGGTGGCCGAGGGCTTGGCCCGGGCACTCACCCGGTTCTGCTCACCCGTGGGCTCCCCGCTGCTCTGACGGGCTCGGCGGGTGCAGGTCAGGCGCTGATCCCCCGCTGCCGCGGCACGAGCAGGCGCAGGCCGAAGCCGATGAGGACGCCGACGACCACCAGGCCCACGATCGCCAGGACCGCACGCATGTCCTCCCCCTTCGCCGATGGCCGTATCGTAAGTGCCCACGCCGCCGCACGTCCCCGTTGCGCGGCACGAGCGCAGACGGAGGTGCAGACATGAGCCAGGGCTCCCGGCTCGATCCGTGGGTGGACGCCTATGCCAGTCGTGCCCACGCCATGCGCGCCTCCGAGATCCGCGCGCTGTTCGCAGTGGCGAGCCGCCCCGAGGTCGTCTCGCTGGCCGGGGGCATGCCGTTCGTCCAGGCCCTGCCCACCGAAATGCTCACCTCCACCGCCACCCGGCTGCTGCAGGAGCGTGGGCCGGTGGCCCTGCAGTACGGCTCCGGCCAGGGCGACGTCACCCTGCGCGAGCAGATCCTGGAGGTCATCGGCGAGGTCGGGGTGCAGGCTCATGCCGACGACATCGTCGTCACCACCGGCTCGCAGATGGCCCTCGACCTCGTCACCCGCGTGTTCTGCGATCCCGGCGATGTCGTGCTCGTCGAGTCACCGTCCTACGTGGGCGCCCTGGGCGTGTTCCGCGCCTACGAGTGCAACGTCGTCCATGTGGCCATGGATGACGAGGGTCTGGTGCCCAGCGCGCTGCAGGAGGCGATCACTCGCGCCCGCGCCGCCGGCCAGCGCATCAAGCTGATCTACACGATCCCCAGCTTCCACAATCCCGCCGGCGTCACGCAGGGGCCGGCTCGTCGCGCCGAGATCCTGCAGATCGCCCGCCGTGAGGGCATTGCCCTGCTCGAGGACGATCCCTACGGCCTGCTGGGCTTCGACGGAGAGCCGCCGCGCGCCATCCGGGCCGACGACGATGGCGATGGTGTCATCTACCTGGGCTCCTTCAGCAAGACCATTGCCTCCGGCCTGCGCGTGGGCTGGGCCGTGGCGCCGCATGGCGTGCGCGAAAAACTCGTTCTGGCGGCTGAGGCGGCGGTCCTGTGCCCGTCGAATTACGCGCAGCTCACTGTCTCTGAATACCTGGCCACCCAGCCGTGGCGCGACCAGATCAAGGTGTTCCGCGAGGTGTACCGCGAGCGTCGCGACGCACTGCTGGAGTCGCTGCAGGCGCTCATGCCCGAGGGCACCACGTGGACCCTGCCGGCCGGCGGCTTCTACTCCTGGCTCACGCTCCCGCACGGCCTTGACGCCACCGCGATGCTGCCGCGTGCGGTCGCTGCGCTGGTGGCGTACGTGCCCGGCACCGGGTTCTACGTCGACGGCCAGGGCCGTCAGAACCTGCGGCTGTCGTACTGCTACCCCGAGCCCGATCGCATCCGCGAGGGCGTGCGCCGTCTCGCCGGCGTCATCGAGTCCGAGCTCGAACTCGTCGACACCTTCGGGTCGGCCGGCCCCCGCGACGTGGCACCGGGATCCAGCGTCCCCGCGCCGGATTTGGCGTAGCGCATGCACGTTCTCGTCCTCGCCGGTGGCCTGTCCGCCGAACGCGATGTGTCGCTGCGGTCGGGACGCCGGGTGGCCGACGCGCTGCGCCGCGACCGGCCCGACTGGGAGGTCATCGAGCGCGATGTCGACGCCTCGCTCCTGCCGTGGCTGCGCGACCATCGTCCCGACTGCGTGATCCCGCTCCTACACGGGGCTGCGGGTGAGGACGGATCCCTGCGCGACGTGCTCGATTCGCTGCGCCTGCCCTACGTGGGCACCGGAGCGGCGGCGTGCCGGGTGGCCTGGGACAAGCCGATCGCCAAGCAGGTGCTGGCCTCCTCCGGGTTGCTCACGCCGGTGAGCGTGGCGATGCCCCAGGCCACGTTCCGCGAACTCGGTGCGGCCGCGGTCCTCGACGCCGTCATCGACCGCGTCGGCCTGCCGCTGGTGGTCAAGCCGGCCCGCGGCGGTTCGGCCCTGGGCACCTCGATCGTGCACCGCGCCGACGACCTGCCGGCCGCGATGGTGGGGGCCTTCGCCTACGCCGACACGGTCATGCTCGAGGCCTTTATCGCCGGCACTGAGGTGGCAGTGGGGGTGCTCGAGCGCGCCGACGACCTCGTCGCGTTGTCGACCGTCGAGGTGGAGCCCGAGGGCGACGTCTACGACTACGCCGCCCGCTACACCGCGGGCACGACCACGTACTTCTGCCCCGGCCGCCTGACGACCGAGGTCGAGGAGTCGGTGCAGGCCCTGGCGCTCAACGCCCACCTCCTGCTGGGCCTTCGTGACTTCTCGCGCACCGACGCGATCGTCGACGCCGACGGTCGGGCCTGGTTCCTGGAGGTCAATGTCGCCCCGGGCATGACCGAGACCTCGCTGCTGCCGCAGGCGCTCACCGAGGCCGGACTCGGCGTGGGTGAGCTCATGGCGACGTTCGTCGAGCGCGCCGTCGCGCGCTGACCGTCAGCCGCGGATTGCCTCCACCACGCGCTGGAGATCCTCGACATCGGCGCACTCGATCACGAGTTTCCCGCGGGCGCGGGCCGTGGTGAAGCCCTCGGCGCTCACCCGGGTGTCGAGTGCATCGGCGACCTGGGCGGCCAGGTCATTCACTGCTGACGACGTCGCCTGATCGCGTCCACGGGGGCGTCGCACCCGCGGGCGAGGAGCCGAATCTCCTTGTCCTGCAACGATAACGAGCTCCTCGACGGCGCGTACCGACAGGCCTTCGGCGACGATCCGCGTGGCCATGGCGTCCATCGCCGCCTGATCAGGCAGCGACAGCAGAGCGCGCGCATGACCAGCACTCAGCACACCGGAGGCCACCCGGCGCTGCACGTCCGGAGGCAGTTTGAGCAGGCGCAGGGTGTTCGACACCTGCGGACGGGAGCGGCCGATGCGCTTGGCGAGCTCGTCCTGCGTGCACCCGAAGTCGCTGAGCAGCTGCTGGTACGCCGCGGCCTCCTCCAGGGCATTGAGGTTGGAGCGGTGCAGGTTCTCCAGCAGGGCATCGCGCAGCATGGCGTCGTCGTCGGTGCTGCGGATGATCGCCGGGATCGCGCTGAGGCCGGCCAGGCGCGAGGCGCGCAGGCGGCGCTCGCCGGCGATGAGTTCGTAGCCGTCGGCCACCGGGCGCACGACGATGGGCTGCAGCAGGCCGATCTCACCGATCGAGAAGGCGAGTTCGGCGAGTTCGTCATCGTCGAACACGGCTCGCGGTTGACGTGGATTGGGGACCACGGAGTCCAGCGGAAGCTCGGCGTAGGTGGCCGGAACGGACGACGTGGTCGCGACGGACACCGTCGCGCTGCCGGCCGTCGCCTTGCGGGCCTTCGGGGTGCGGGCGGCACTCGTGCCGGCCGGCTTGCCCGCTGGCTCCGGCTTGCCCGCGGCGTCGCGCTCGGCGACGGCATCCGCGGAGGGGATCAGTGCCCCGAGCCCACGTCCCAGTCCGCGCTTGGCCGCCACGGTTCCTCCTTGATTGCCGCCCTCATGCCTGTGGATAAGTTGTGAATTGCTTGCGAGGCGCCTCGTACGCCTTATGTGGACACCGATGAACTGACTTCAGGGGCGCCCAGGGCCACGACCTCGGCCGCTGCCTCACGGTAGGCGACCGCCCCGGACGAGGTGGGGTCGTAGGTGAGGACGGTCTGGGCGTACGAAGGAGCCTCGGATACCCGGACCGACCGGGGGATCACCGTGCGCAGGACCCGGGTGCCGAAGTGCCGGCGAACCTCGTCGGCCACCTGGGAGGCCAGGCGGGTGCGCCCGTCGTACATGGTGAGCAGGATCGCGCTCACGACCAGGTCGGGGTTGAGGTGCTCCCGGACCATCTCCACCGTGCGCAGCAGCTGGGAGAGTCCCTCGAGGGCGTAGTACTCGCACTGGATGGGCAGCAGCACCTCGGTGGCGGCCACCAGGCCGTTCAGGGTGAGCAGCCCCAGGCTGGGCGGGCAGTCCAGGAAGACGACGTCGGCCGGGTCATCGCTGGCCAGGTAGGCCTCCAGAGCCCGGGCCAGCCGGTGCTCCCGGGCCACCTGGGCCACGAGCTCGATCTCGGCGCCGGCGAGGTCGATGGTGGCAGGCACGCAGGCCAGTCCGGGGATATCCGGGCAGGGGACGGCCACATCGGTGATGACGGCATCCCCCATGAGCACCTCATAGGTGCCGGCCACGCCCTCGTGATGGTCGACCCCCAGGGCCGTCGAGGCGTTGCCCTGGGGATCCAGGTCGACAACCAGCACAGTCAGCCCTGCCTGCGCGATGGCGGCCGCGATATTGACGGTGCTCGTGGTCTTGCCGACGCCGCCCTTCTGGTTGGCGATGGTGATGATCCGGGTCATGCCGGCCACCCCAACCCGGTGAGGTCGGTGGTGAGGGTGGTCGCCCGGGGTGCCGCGGACGCTGCCGAGCCCGAGGTTTCCCGTGAAACATCCGGCCACCCCAGCCCGGTGAGGTCTGGAGTGGTGGGTGCCGTGGTCACGGCGTCATTGTGCCGCACGGCGTCGACCGGTCACGACGGTCGTCTCGGGTTCGACCACTCCGGTGCCACAGGCCACGATGGCCAGATCCTCCAGCCCCACGGCCGCCGCTGCTGCGGCTGCCTGTGTCACTTCCGAGCTGGCGGCGGCCCCTTTGAGAGCGACGAGGCGGCCACCCGGTGCCAGGAGCGGGACCGTCCACCCCAGGAGTCGGTCCAAGGGGGCGACGGCCCGCGCCGTCACGACATCGGCGGGGATCCACCCTGCCGTGCGGGGCGCCTCCTCGGCTCGGGCACGCACGACCTGAACCTGCTCACCGATGCCCAGGGTGTCCACCGCCTCGCCCAGAAAGGTCGACCGACGCAGCAGCGGTTCGACGAGTACCACGTGGATGTCGGGGCGGGCGAGCGCCCACACCAGGCCGGGGAGACCCGCCCCCGAGCCCACATCGGCCACGCGGTCACCCGGCTGCAACAGCCCCAGCGCAGGATCGGCCACGACGGCGCAATTGAGGAGGTGCCGATCCCACAGCCGGGGCACCTCACGAGGGCCGATGAGCCCGCGCTCCACCCCGGCACCTTCCAGGATTGCTGCATAGGCCTCCAACCCCGGCAATGCCGGGGCCAGCCAAGCGGGGGTTTCGCGTGAAACCACGAAAGGGTCCGGCGAGGTCAGGACGTGCGGATGACCACGAAGCGCGCGGGATCCTCACCCTCGGACTCGCTCACCAGCCCGGCCTCCGCGACTGCGTCGTGGACGACCTTGCGCTCGAACGACGTCATGGGGTCCAAGCGCACCGGTGCGCCGGTGCGCTGAGCCTCAGCCACAGCCTCCTGCGCCAGGGCCACGAGGGCTTCGCGGCGCGCGGCACGGTACCCGGCGATGTCGAGCATGAGCCGGGACCGCTCACCGGTCTCACGGGTCGCCGCAAGGCGCGTGAGTTCCTGCAGGGCATCGAGCACCTTGCCGTCTG
>CAYFLO010000069.1:0-7882 GCA_964343995.1 uncultured Bifidobacteriaceae bacterium | reverse complement strand
TGGGATCGCGCATCTCGCAGCTGGGCGTTGAGCTCACCGACTCCCCGTACTTCGTGGTGAACATGCGGATCATGACCCGCATGGGCCAGGCGGCCCTCGACCAGATCGGCGAGTTCGGCGAGTTCGTGCCGGCCGTCCACACCGTGGGCTACCCGCTGGTCGACGCCAAGGGCAATGCCCGCCCCGACGTGGCCTGGCCGTGCAACGACACCAAGTACATCGTCCACTTCCCGGAGACCCGCGAGATCTGGTCGTACGGCTCCGGCTACGGCGGCAACGCCCTCCTGGGCAAGAAGTGCTTCGCCCTGCGCATCGCCTCGGCCATGGCCCGCGACGAAGGCTGGCTGGCCGAGCACATGCTCATCCTCAAGCTCACCTCGCCCACCGGCGACGTCCGCTACATCTCGGCCGCCTTCCCCTCGGCCTGCGGCAAGACCAACCTGGCCATGCTCGAGCCCACGGTGCCCGGCTGGAAGGTCGAGACCGTCGGCGATGACATCGCCTGGATGCGCTTCGGTGAGGACGGACGCCTCTACGCCATCAATCCCGAGGCCGGCTTCTTCGGCGTGGCCCCTGGCACCGGCATGCACACCAATGCCAATGCCGTGCGCACCCTGTCGGGCAACAGCATCTTCACCAACGTCGCCCTCACCGACGACGGCGATGTGTGGTGGGAGGGCCTGACCGAGGAGGCGCCCGCGCACCTCATCGACTGGAAGGGCAACGACTGGACGCCGGAGTCCAGCGATCCGTCCAGCCATCCCAACTCGCGGTTCACCGCGCCGGCGAACCAGTGCCCGTCGATCGCCCCCAACTGGGAGGACCCTGCGGGGGTGCCGATCGACGCCATCTTGTTCGGCGGCCGTCGCGCCACGAATGTGCCGCTGGTCAACGAGGCCTACGACTGGGCGCATGGAGTGTTCCTGGGCTCGTCGGTCTCCAGTGAGATGACCGCGGCCGCCGTCGGCGGCGTGGGCCAGCTGCGTCGCGACCCGTTCGCGATGCTTCCGTTCTGCGGCTACAACATGGCCGACTACTGGGGCCACTGGCTGAAGATCGGCTCGTTCACGTCGCCGGAGAAGCTGCCGCGCATCTACTCGGTCAACTGGTTCCGCAAGGACGCCAACGGCAAGTTCATCTGGCCGGGCTTCGGTGAGAACTCCCGCGTGCTCGCGTGGATTGTGGAGCGCCTGGAGGGCACCGCTGCGGCGCAGGACACCGCCATCGGTCGGCTCCCGGCCGACGGGGCTCTCGACCTGGACGGACTGGGGCTCACCGACGATCAGGTCACCGAGCTCTTCCACGTTGACCCGACCACGTGGAGTGCCGAGGCCGACCTCACCCAGGAGTACTTCGACCAGTTCGGTGACCGGGTGCCGGCGGCGCTGCGCGAGCAGCTCGCGGGGCTGCGCGGACGCCTCGCCAACGCCTGATCACGTCGGTACACCGCACCCGCGGGACCGTCGCGCTGCCTACACTGGCGCCGTGACGACACCCCTGGACACTCCGCTCGACAGCCCCGGCCTCAGCGGCGGCACGCTCCTGGAGGAGCGCACGTCGTCGGTCGATGAGGGTGATCACGAGCGGTTCGCGCACTACGTCGAGAAGGACAAGATCGTCGAGAGCGCCGTCATGGGCACACCGGTCAAGGCGCTGTGCGGCAAGGTGTGGGTGCCCGGACGTGATCCGTCGAAGTTCCCCGTGTGCCCGGACTGCCAGAAGATCCTCGACGAGATCCGCCGCCGGTCGAGCTGACCGGCATGACCGCCGACTCCGGGCCCGACGCGGCAGCCGATCGCGCGCCCGCCCCGAGCCTGCGCGCGCTGTGGAGCGGGCGCACCGGCCTGCTCACCGCGGGGCTCATCAGCATCATGACGCTGACCGCATTCGAGGCGGTGAGCGTGGCCACCGCCATGCCGGCGGTCGCCAGCGGGCTGGGGATCCTCGGCGACTACACGTGGGCGTTCACCTCTTACACCGTCGCGTCGCTGCTGGCGATGGTCGGTGCCGGACTGTGGTCGGACGCCGCTGGTCCGCGCGGCCCGATCATCGCTGGCACGCTGCTGTTCGCCGGCGGATCGATCATCGCCGGCCTCGCGCAGGGCCTGCCCGAGCTCATCGCCGGCCGGGCGCTGGAGGGTGTGGGCGGGGGAGCGCTCATCGTCGCGGTCTACGTCATCATCGCCCGCGGCTATGAAGAAGCGCTGCGGCCCAAGGCCTTCTCCATGCTTGCCGCCGCGTGGGTGACGCCCTCGCTCGTGGGTCCACTCATCGCCGGCTGGCTCACCCAGGCGTTCTCGTGGCGGCTGATCTTCCTGCTCGTGCCCGTGCTCGTCATCCCGCCGTTCCTCGTCCTCGTGCCGCGCCTGCACGAGTACCAGGGCGGCACCCCGCAGCGCGGCTGGCGTGAGCGCCTGGGCGCTGGTGTCCTGGCCACGGTCGCGCTCTTCGCACTGCAGGACGGCGCGCTTCGACTGTCGTGGTGGGGCGTGGTCGAGATGGCGGTTGCCCTCGTCGCACTCGCGTACGCCCTGCGGCACCTGCTGCCCACGCGCGCGCTGCGCATGGCTCGCGGGCTGCCGGCCACCGTGGTCATGCGCGGCCTCGCCGCCGCCGCGTACTTCTCCGCCGAGGTGTTCGTGCCGCTCGCGCTGGTGCAGATCCGCGGGGTGAGCATCACCTACGCCGGCGTCGTGCTGTCGTTCTCGGCGGTGTGCTGGATGCTCGGCTCCTACGCGCAGTCGCGCCTGGCCGCCCACCACGACCGCATCCCGGCGGTGCGCATCGGCTTCGCCCTGGTGGTGCTGTGCATCGCCACCCTGCCGATCGCCCTGCAGTCGTGGGCACCGCCGTGGATCGCGAGCATCTCGTGGGGGATCGGTGCCCTCGGTATGGGCCTGGCCGTCCCGTCGGTCTCGGTGCAGGTGTTCCGGCTCTCGCCGGACGAGGACCACGGACGCAACTCCGCGGCCCTGCAGATCATGGACGCGGTGTCGGTCTCCGCCGTCGTCGCGATCCTGGGTATGGGCTACGCGGCTGCGGCGCGTGGGACGGGTGCGACGGCCGGGACGTTCATCGCCCTATGGCTGGCCAGCGCCGCCATCGGCCTGGTCGGCCTGCTCGTCGCCGGGCGCATGCGCCCGCGGGACGCCGCTGCCTGACCCCGCTGCCTGACCCCGCGTGCCGGGGCGGTGCGCGCGAGAGCCGTCTGTCAGGATGCCGGGCATCGCTTCGTTGGAGGAACCATGCGCACTGCCCTCGTGACCCGCTTCGGTGTGGGCCTCGCCCTCGTCCCGGCCGCTGTTCTGCTGGCGGCCTGCGGCCAGGCGACGTCGTCAGCCCCGAGTACGTCAGCGGCCGCTGTCGACTCGGCGACTCCGGTGGGCACAAGCGCCTCGGCCGCGGTCGACCCGTGCGCCAAGCAGAACCTCACCCTGGTCAACGGTGGCACGCTCACGATCGGCACCGACAGCCCGGCGTACCCGCCGTACTTCGTCACCGACGACCCCAATAAGAAGGACGGCGACCCCAGCAGCGGTCAGGGCTTCGAGTCGGCGGTGGCCTACGCGGTGGCTGACAAGCTCGGCTTCGCCAAGAACGAGGTGCAGTGGGTGACCGTGCCCTTCAACACCTCGTACGCCCCCGGTGACAAGGCGTTCGACTTCGACATCAACCAGATCTCCATCACCCCCGAGCGGCAGCAGGTGGTCGACTTCTCCGACGGCTACTACACGGTCAATCAGGCCGTCGTCGCGCTCAAGGGAAGTAAAATCGCCGGTGCCAAGAGTGCCGCGGACCTCAAGGGTGCCAAGCTCGGCGCGCAGATCGGCACCACGAGCCTGGCGTACATCACCGACGTGATCCAGCCGACCGAGAAGCCCTACGTCTACAACGACACCAACGATGCCAAGAGTGCCTTGGCCAACGGCCAGATCGACGGCATCGTGGTCGACCTGCCCACGGCGTTCTATGTCACGGCGGCTGAGATCGACAACTCCGTCATCGTCGGCCAGTTCAAGGCGGACGCCACCGGCGGAGAGAAGTTCGGCCTGCTCTTCGCCAAGGGCAACCCCCTGGTCACCTGCGTCAACAAGGCGCTCGCCGACCTCAGCGCGTCCGGTGACCTGCAGAAGCTGCAGGACACCTGGCTCGCCGGCGAGGCCGCGCCGTACTTCGCGCAGTAGCAGCGCACACCGGCGCACCGACGCACGCTCCTGACATGAGCGCTCCTGCCGCGGGATCCCCGGTGGCCTACCGGGATCCCGCGCGCGTGCGCGCCCAGCAGCGCACGGCACGACGCAATGCGCTCGTGGGAATGGTCAGCCTCGTCGTCTTCGCTGCGGTCATCGTCATCCTCGTCGGGCGCACGCCCGGCTGGCCGGTGGTGCAGAAGACGTTCTTCAACGGTGAGGAGTTCGTCGCCTCATTCCCCGGACTGCTCGAGGCGTTCTGGCTCAACGTCCGGATCTTCCTGGTGGCCGAGCCGATCATCCTCGTGCTCGCCCTGGCCATCGCGCTCGTCCGTCAGGTGCGCGCCCCGATCCTGCTGCCACTGCGAGTCGTGGCCACCGTCTACGTCGACGTGCTGCGCGGCGTGCCGACGATCCTGGTGATCTTCCTGCTGGGTTTCGGCGTGCCCGCGCTGCGGCTCAGCGGCGTGCCCAGCAGCCCGATCTTCTGGGGCACGGCCGCCCTCGTGCTGTCGTACAGCGCCTACGTGGCCGAGGTGTTCCGCGCCGGGCTCGCGTCGATCCACCCCAGCCAGCGCATGGCCGCCCGCTCGCTGGGCCTGTCGACCTGGCAGGCAGACCGCTACGTCGTCATCCCGCAGGCCGTGCGCAATGTCGTGCCCCCGCTGCTCAACGACTTCATCTCACTGCAGAAGGACACTGCGCTCGTCGCGGTGCTCGGTCCGGTGGAGATCCTGCGCCAGGCGCAGATCGACGCCTCGTCGACCTTCAACTACACGCCGTATGTGGTCGCCGCCCTCATCTTCATCGCGCTCACCATCCCGATGACGCGCTTCGCCGACTGGGTGCAGGCGCGCATGAACCGCCGGCAGCGGGCGGGGAGCGCAGCATGAGCGTCCTGACCGTCCGCGGGGTGTGGAAGAGCTTCGGCGAGCTGCCGGTGCTGCGCGGGATCGACCTCGACGTCGCCGCGCACGAGGCCGTCGTACTCATTGGTGCGTCCGGCTCGGGCAAGTCCACGCTGCTGCGCTGCATCAACGGTCTGGAGCAGGTCGACGCCGGCACCATCGCCCTGGGGGAGCCGGACCCGCTTGTCGTAAGCGATCCGCGCGTCGACCTCGATGCCGTGCGCCGCCGCGCCGGCATCGTCTTCCAGTCCTACAACCTGTTCCCGCACATGACGGTGCTCGACAACGTCACGCTGGCGCCGCGCAAGGTGGCGCGGGTGCCTGCCGACCAGGCGATCTCCGAGGCTCGCGAGCTGCTCGCACGGTTCGGCCTGGCCGACAAGGCCGACGAGTACCCCGACCGGCTGTCCGGCGGGCAGTCGCAGCGGGTGGCGATCGTGCGCGCCCTGGCGATGCGGCCCCAGCTCATGCTCTTCGACGAGATCACCTCGGCCCTGGACCCGCTGCTGGTGGGCGAAGTGCTCGACGCGGTGCGTGAGCTCACCGCGTCGGGGCTCACCCTGGTGATGGCCACCCACGAGATGGGTTTCGCGCGCGACGTCGCCGACCGGGTGTGCTTCCTGCGCGATGGCACCGTGTGGGAGTCCGGGCCGCCCGCTCAGGTGCTCGGCGATCCGGTGCGTGAGGAGACCCGCGCCTTCCTCGCGCGGGTGCTCGGCTGAATTCGACGACGGCCGTGCCCCCCGAACGGGGAGGGGCGACCGCGGCGTGGCTCCCCGGCCGGCGCGCCCCCAGCCTCTAGCGTGCCCACTGGTGGCGTCCGTCCACCACGCACGTCCATACCGGAGGAGTGACCCATGTCCACGACCACGCCTTCCCCCCAGCAGATGCAGGACAACCTGCTGGCCCAAGTCGGCAAGCACTGGGGCATCGCCCTCACGCTCGGCATCGTCAGCCTGATCATCGGCCTCATCGCCCTGATCTGGCCGGCGGCGACGATCGTCGTCATCGCCATCCTGCTGGCCATCTGGCTGCTGGTGTCCGGCGTCTTCGAGATCGTCCGCGCCTTCGGCCACGGCCTGTCCGGCGGCATGCGCGCCCTGCTGCTCATCACCGGTGTGCTCTCGATCTTCGTGGGCATCCTGGCCTTCCGCAGCGCCTTCGAGGCCGTGGAGATCCTGTCGATCTTCATCGGTATCGCCTTCCTCTTCCGTGGCTTCGGTGCGCTCTTCACCGGCATCGAGAGCAAGGACGGCCGCGGCTGGAACATCTTCGGTGGCATCGTCATGCTCATCGGCGGCATCGTCGTGCTCACCTGGCCGGGTATGTCGCTCGTCACGCTCGCCTGGGTGTGCGGCATCTGGCTGATCGTCATCGGCATCTTCGAGATCGTCGCGGCGTTCGGCATCCGCTCGCGCGCTAAGAAGCTGCTCGGGGCCTAGTCCCCGCTCCGCGACGGATCCAGCATGGCTGCAGAGACGTCGCAGACGCTTGACCGAGGGCTGCGGGTGCTCGAGGCGGTGGCAGAGTCCCCTGAGGGACTCACCGTCTCCGAGCTCTCCGCAGCCCTCGGCATTGGACGCACCGTCGTCTACCGGCTCGTGGTGACCCTCGAGCAGCACGCGTTCCTTCGCCGCACCGCCGACGGCCGCTGCCGTCTCGGCATGGGCATGCTCGCCCTGGGCCGACAGGTGCAGCCGGTTCTGCGCGACACCGCGATGCCGGCGCTGCGGCTGCTCGCCGAGGCCGTGGGCGCCACCGCCGTCCTCACCATCGTCGACGGCCAGGAGGCCCTGGCCGCCGTGGTCGTCGAGCCCGCGCGCTCCGACGTGCACGTGGCCTACCGCTCCGGGCTGCGTCATCCCCTGGAGGTCGGTGCCGGAGGGCGTGCCGTGCTCGCCGCACGCACCGCCGCCGGCCGTCCGCTCGACCCCGCCTGGGTGGTGAGCGCCGACGGGCCGCAGGGCACCTTCGGCATCGCCGCACCGATCCTGGGCGTGCCGGGCCTGGAGGGCAGCATCGGCGTGCTCGCCCTGCGCGAACTCGTCGAGGCCGAGGTGGGCCCGCGGGTCGCCCGCGCGGCCGGCGACCTCAGTCGCGCCCTGCGCTGACGCGCACCCTCAGCGCTTCGGGCCCCAGCAGCCCACGATCGTGGCGACAAGCCCGTCGATCGCCTGACGCGTGCGCAGCTCGGGCACCGACTGCGGTCGGTGGTTGACCAGGAACGAGAAGATCCGCTCGCCCACCGTCGCCTGCGCGATTCCCGACAGGGCGATGGTGTCGACGAGGGTGCCGGTCTTGGCGCGCGCCTTGCCCGCGGCGCACGTGGCGTGCGGGGTGACGAAGCGGGAGTCCTGCGGGCCCAGGGTGCCGGTGACCCCCGCCAGCGGCAGCGCACCGTCGGCGAACATCGGAGCGTAGAGAGTCGGGTGCTGCACCCGGGCGTAGCGCAGCAGGTCGGCCAGGAACGTGGCGGTGAGGCGGTCGTCGCGCGACAGTCCGCTGCCGTCAGCGAGGGTGAGTCCGTCGACGGGAAGCCCCAGTCGGGTGAGGGTCGCGCGCGCGGCTGTGCTGCCACCGGCCCACGTCGCCGGCTGGCCCGCGGCCAGCGCGACTTGGCGGAAGAGCACCTCGGCGACGTTGTTCTCCGAGACCAGCAGCATGCGCGCGACATCCTGCACAACCGTGTGACCGGTCGACGTGGCGAGCGTGGCGGCCGTGGGTTCACTGGTGGCCGGTGCGCCGACCGTCGCCGGAACACCGGCGGCGGTGAGGGCGGACGCA
>CAYFLO010000068.1:0-7903 GCA_964343995.1 uncultured Bifidobacteriaceae bacterium | reverse complement strand
GTCGAGGTCGGTCTCCGCGCCGTCATCGGTGACGAAGACTTCACCGTGCTGGAACGGGTTCATCGTGCCCGGATCGACGTTGAGGTACGGGTCCAGCTTCTGCATGGTGACGCGCAGACCGCGCGATCGAAGAAGGTTGCCAAGGGAGGAGGCCGTCAGGCCCTTGCCGAGTGAGGAGGCGACGCCCCCGGTGACGAACAGGTGCTTGGTCGCGGGCTTCTCCACGGGGGTCCAGACTATCAGCGCTGCCGAACGTCAGCGTTCGCGGCGCGCCAGCTCCAGGAGTTCCTCGGCGTGCTCCGCACCGGACGCAGACCCCTCGAGCCCCGACAGCATCCGCACCAGTTCGCGCACGCGCGCCTGACCCTCCACGACCTGGACGCTGGAGGCCGTGACCGCGCCGTCGGAGTCCTTGGCCACCACGACGTGACGATCCGCGAACGCTGCCACCTGGGGCAGGTGGGTCACGACGATCACCTGGGACGACAGTGCCAGTCGGGCAAGGCGTCGACCGACTTCGACCGCGACGCGTCCCCCGATCCCGGCGTCGACCTCGTCGAAGACGAAGGTGGGTACCCCGTCGCCATCGGCAAGGGTGACCTCCAGGGCCAACATGACTCGTGACAGCTCTCCCCCCGAGGCACCTTTCCCCAGCGGACGGGCGTCGCTGCCGGCATGCGGGCGCAAGGTGAACGCAACCTCGTCGGCACCGTCGGGGCCGGGCTCGACCGGCGTCACCTCGACCCGAAGCTCGGCATCGGCCATCGCAAGCCCGTGGAGTTCGTCAGTGACCGCCGTCGCCAGGCGTCCGGCCGCCTCCCGACGCCGAAGCGAGATCCGCTCAGCCGCCTGCTTCACCTGCTCCTGCGCCTCACGGGCCTGGCGCTCCAGTTCGGCAACGTGCCCCTCCTCCGCAGCGGCCACCCGCGCTTGGGCATCGGCCCACCAGGCGAGCACGTCGTCCAGCGAGGGCCCGTAGGCGCGTTTGAGGGCCGCCAGGGCGTGGCGTCGTTCCTCAACCCGGGCCAGACGATCGGGGTCGGCCTCGAGGTCATGCACCTGGGAGGCGAGATCCGCCGAGACAGCAGCCACCGCGTCGGTCGCTGCCTGAAGGGACTCGACGAGTGGCGCGAGTCGCGGATCCAGGGCCACGGCGCGCTCCAGCGAACGGCGTGCCTGAGCGAGGGCATGAAGCGCACTTGCGTCGTCACGCGCATCGCTGCCAGCCAGCAGGTCGTGCGCGGACGTCACCTCCAGGACGAGGTCAGTGGCGTTGGCCAACGCCGTCGCCTGAGCCTTGAGGTCGTCGTCCTCCCCCGCGGTGGGCGATACCGCTTCGATCTCGGCAATCCCGTGACGCAGCAGAGCCGCCTCGCGCTGACGCTCGGCCTGCTGACTGCCAGCGTCGTGCGCGGCCCGCGCAAGGGTGCGCCAACGCACGTACTGCTCGCGGTAGGTCTCAAGCTCGATGCGATGAGCGGATCCGGCGAATCGATCCAGCAGGTCGCGCTGGCGGCGTGGATCGCGCAGGAGGATCTGGTCGGACTGGCCGTGCACGGCGACGAGCTGCTCGCCCACGGTCGCGAGCATGGCCGCCGGCACGCTGCGGCCACCGGCGAAGGCGCGACTGCGTCCCTCACTGGCCACGGACCTTCCCACCAGGACGGTCGTGGTGCCGTTCGCGTCGTCCTCCAGGGTCGCACCCGCCTCGTCGAGCACCGCCACCACCGGGTGATCGGGGCGGACGGCGAAGGTGGCGTCGACCTCGGCGCGCTCCTGTCCGGCGCGTACCGACGACCCGTCTGCTTTCTCGCCCATGACCAGGGCCAGGCCTGTGAGGACCATCGTCTTGCCCGCACCCGTCTCCCCGGTGAGGACGGTGAGCCCGGTGTCGAACGGGACCGTGGCGTCGTCGATGACCCCGAGCCCGCGGATGCGCAGGTCGCGGATCATGCGCTTCCCGGTCGGCGCCCCCGCCAGCCCTGCACGGGGAGATCGAACTTGGCCACCAGCCGGTCCGTGAACGGTGCCGGCGCCAGGCGGGCGAATCGCACGGGCGCGGGATCCTGTCGCACCTCGATGCGTGCACCACCGGACAGGTCGATGGTGCGCCGCCCATCGGCGGACAGCACCGCCTGGTTGCCCTCACCCAACTCAAAGGCCACGATGCTTGTCGGGGCCACGACGAGCGGCCGGGCGAACAGTGCGTGGGCACTGAGCGGAACGACGAGCAGGGCGCTCACCTCCGGCCACACCACCGGGCCACCCGCGGAGAAGGCGTAGGCCGTGGAGCCGGTCGGGGTCGCAGCAACGACGCCGTCGCATCCCCATCGAGACAGCGGGCGACCGTCGATCTCGACGACGATGTCGATGATGTGCTGGCGCACCAGTTTCTCCACCGCGATCTCGTTCAGGGCCCAGGTCTCGTGGGTGGTGTCACCGTTGCGCACGACGCGAACGGCCAGGGTCATGCGCTCCTCGACGATCCAGCGGCGCTGGACGATGGCTTCAACGACGTCGGAGAGGTCCTCGCGCTCCGCCTCAGCCAGGAATCCCACGTGACCGAGGTTGACCCCGAGGATCGGTGCCCCGCTGGATCGCGCCCGCTCGGCCGCACGCAGGACGGTGCCATCGCCACCGAGCACGACGACCACGTCGGCATGGGCGGCCGACTCCTCGGACGATCCCACTACCTGAAGGCCCACGGGCAGAGAATCAGCACCCTGAGCGGTGAGGTCTCGTGCGTCCTCGTCGGTGATGAATGCCTGAACTCCGGCCCGATCAAGAGCCTCGACAGCCTTGGCCAGGAAGTCGCTGGCCGACGCGCTGGCGGGATTGACGACCAGGAGGACTCGACTGCCGCTCATGCCGGTCCTCTCGTGATGGCGTCGTGGATCGCCGCATCGAGTTCCACCCCGGTGAGGGCCGTTCCCGACTCCCCCATCATGGCGGCAGCAGGACGTCGCAGCCACAGGAAGTACTCCACATTCCCGCTGGGGCCCGGCAGCGGACTGGCACTCACGCCGTACACGTGGAGACCTGCCGCCATCGCCGCCTGAGCGACGGCGGCCACGCTCTGGGCCCGCAGCGCAGGGTCACGGACAACTCCGTCGCCGACATCGTCGCGTCCCACCTCGAACTGCGGCTTGACCATGAGCAGGAGGTCGCCTCCGTCGGCGATGGCCGCAGCAAGGGTGGGCATGACGAGGGACAGAGAGATGAAGGACAGGTCGGCGACGACGAGGTCAGGGGCGTAGGGAAGGTCAGCAGGGTCAAGAGTGCGCACATTGGTGCGATCGAGCACGGTCACGCGATCGTCAACCTGCAGGACCCAGGCCAACTGGCCGTATCCGACGTCGACGGCCACGACGTGCCGAGCCCCACGCTCCAAGAGCACCTGGGTGAATCCTCCCGTGGAAGCACCGGCATCCAGGCACTGCCGATCGAACGGGTCGACGTCGGGAAATGCCGCCAGGGCGCCCAGCAGCTTGTGCGCACCGCGCGACACCCACGGGTCGTCCTCGCCCAAAAGTGCTACTGCCTCGGCATCGTCGACCTGGGTGGCCGCCTTGACGGCGACCACTCCGCGCACAGAGACACGTCCGGCTCCGATGTACTCCTGCGCCTGCTCGCGGGATCGCGCGAGCCCGCGGCGCACGAGCTCAGCATCCAGCCGGCGTCGGGTCACGTGGTCAGGAGTCCTGCCGCGCCATCGAGTCGCGCAGCCGGCGGTGGACCTCCTCGAACACCGGCGCGTGCGTGTGGACATCGTCATCCAGGCCGGCCACGAGTTCCAGAACGTCGTCGACCTCTGCAGCGCCGGTGGGGTCCCACACCGGGAGCACGAGTTCCTCGTGAACCTCCTCCAGCACCAGGAGGTCCTCTTCCGTCACACGGTCAGGCAGCTCCTGCCCCTGATCCATGCTCACTCGCCCTCCTCGACGAGGCGGATCTTGGTCTTGACCTTGGGTGCCGACTCGGCTGCCGGGGCGGACTCCTGCGCGGACGTGGACGAAGCAGCGGCTTCCTGGACAACCTCGGTGGCGACAGCCCCGGCACGCAGCGCGTCGGCCTCCGCGCGGGCCGCCTGGGCCTGGGCCTGCACCGATGCGGCCTGGGCCCGCACGTCGGCGAGTTCGCCTTCGACGCGCTGCACGTGGCGCCGCAGGGCGGCGAGTTCGTCCTCACGCACGAAACCCATGCGACCGACAGCCTTGTCGACCTCGCTGCGGATGAGTCCCACGAGCAGCTCCCGGTTGCTGCGACTGGTCTCCAGCAACTCGTCGGCGAGCTCCTGCACCTGGTCGACAACCCCCTGCGCGGGCTGCACCTTGGAGGTGAGGTTCATGCCCTGCGACAGCAGACCGCCGGCCACCTCTCGCGCCTTGGCCGCCGTGGCCTCGGTGATGCCAGATGCCATCTGCAGGTAGGCACGCAGGTCATTGAGCATGGTGGTCCTCCTCGTTCCCGGGGCTGGCGGAACCATCCGCCCGTCGGCCTTCGCCCGACACGCTACCGGCCGCGCCCGCACGTCCGGACAGCCCGGCGAGTGCCTGGGCCGACGGCGCAGGATCGGCGTTGGGGTGAGCCCAGGCGAGGGCTGCGGCAGCCCGCAGCAGGTCAATGCCCTGCCCGGAGACCGGCTCCACGCGTCCCTGAACGACCCGAGCTCGGGCGTCTCGGCAGATGGCCTCCGTGCCGTCCACCACGACGGCCGGGTACTCCTCCTGCAGGACCCGCAGATCCACTCCGATGTAGTCGGGCCGATCCTCGCCCTGAGCGCGCAGCAACTCGTCGGGGGTGCACACCCCGGTGAGAACGGCAAGTGCCGGCATACCGGCCCGGTGTCCGGCAGCAATGTCCGTGTCGAGACGATCGCCCACCATGAGCGGCCGCGTGGCACCGGTGCGCGCGACCGCAGCATCCAGCAGCGGGCGTTCGGGCTTGCCGGCCACCGCATCAGGTCGACGACCCGTGACAGCAGCGACCACAGCAGCCATCGACCCGTTGCCGGGAGCGAGCCCTCGGGGCGTGGGAAAGGTGAGGTCAGGATTCGTCACGATCCATGGCAGCCCCGAGGCCACGGCATAGGACGCTTCGGCGAGATCCCGCCAGCCGAGGTCGGGCGAGAACCCCTGCATGATGGCCGCCGGTGCGTCGTCGAGGGACGACACGGGCTGGTAACCCCCCGCGCGCAGCGCAGACGCGATTCCCTCACCGCCGATGACGAGCACCTTGGCCCCCGGAGCGACCACCGTGGCCAGAAGGGGCACCGCCGCCTGCGGTGACGTCACCACATCGTCGTCGGTGCAGGGAAATCCCAGGCCCTGCAGGTGCTCGACCACCACGTGTGGCGGTCGGAAGGCGTTGTTGGTGACGTAGGCGCATCGCACACCGGCGTCGTGCGCCTCGCCCACGGCCAGCGCCGCGTGGGCGACCGCGTCCGGACCCACATAGATCACGCCATCGAGGTCGAACAGCAGCGCGTCGAAAGACGTGTGCAGCGCGCTCACGGGCGATCCATCCGGTCGTATGTCATGTGCTGATTGGCCCTTCGAGCGGGAGTCCGCCCAGCGATCGGGCCCGGATCGTGGCGCGCACCTGCGACAGCGCCGAGCCGTAGGCCGGATCCTGGGGACGCATGGCGAATGCCATCGCCAGATGGTCGCGCGCGTCCGGGAAGCGCTGGAGGCGCCACAGCGACATCCCCAGGCCGTAGTGGGCGTAATCGTCACTGGGGCGCGCCTCGGCGAGTTCACCGAAGGCTCGAGCTGCATCCTCGTAGCGGTGGGAGTCGAACAGCGCCCGGGCCAGGGCCTCCAGGACGGACGTGGACGTGGGCTCCGCCTCCCACAGGCGGGCAAGGAGGACGGCCGCGGCATCGGGATTGCCCTCGGACAGCAGCGCCATGGCGCGGTGGTACCAGTCGTAGGTCGTGCCCTCCGGTCCGGAGGAGTCGTCCACCTGCGTGTCGCCGTCACTGTCCTGCACGCCCCTATCGTCGCACGCGTCCGACGGCGCGGGCGTCGACCTCCATGGCGCTTCCGAGGCCGGAGGACGACCGCCAGAAGCGTCGCCTCAGGGTGCCACTCACGTGAATCCAGTCCCCCGGCTCCCATCCCGAAACTCTGCGTGCCACAACGGTTTTCGTGGTCTGGCACGGGATGGCGTCGACCCGGGGGCCACCCTCGCGCACCTGCCGGGGATCGCGATCGACGACCACCGTGAAGACGGTCACCACATCGCCGCTGGGCAGTTCGCGACTGGTCACCGAGGTGCCGAGCCGTCCGATCAGGGCGACCTCGGCACTGGCCTGGGGACCGGGACCATCCGCATCCTCCACCGTGGTACCTGCGCTCGTGCGTGTCATGACGTCGGCCTCCTCCCGCGGCGACCGGCTTTCGATCGCATGGAGGCAGCATGGGTAGTCGACTGACGGACCACCACCCCGCTCCGCACTCCTGTGGACGGGAGGGCGGCCCTGCCCCGGTGGTGGACAACAAGGCGGCATGCCCGCAGGATGCGCACATGCCGCACACGCCCGAACCGATCCTGCAGGATCTCGGCCACGACGTGATCCACCTGGACACCCAGATGGGCGGCTACCAGGGCATCACGTCCGGATACCTCATCCGCAGCAGCCGTCCGGCTCTCGTCGAGACGGGTACGGCGCGGTCCGCACCGGTCGTCATCGCGGCCCTGGAGAAGCTGGGAATCGGTCCGCAGGACCTCGCGACCATCGTGGTCACGCACATTCATCTTGATCATGCCGGCGGTGTCGGCGACCTGGCGCGCTACTACCCGAACGCCACCATCGTGGTGCAGGAGCGCGGAGCCCGGCACCTGGTCGACCCCAGCAAGCTGGTCGCCTCCGCCCATCGGGTGTTCGGCGACGACATGGACCGACTGTTCGGCGACCTTCTACCGGTGCCCGCCGAACGGCTTCAGGTACTCGGTGAAGCCGGAAGCGTCGATCTCGGCGATGGGCGCGCCCTGTCGGCGTTCCACAACCCCGGTCATGCCTCCCACCACGTCGCCCTGGTCGACACGGTCTCCGGCGACCTCTACACCGGCGATGCTGCGGGCGTGTACATCCCCGAGACGGCCGACCTGCGGCCCGCCACCCCGCCACCGGACTTCGATCTGGAGCTCGCCCTGTCGTCACTTCGTCGGATGCGAGAAGCCGGCGCTCAGCGCCTGCTGTTCAGCCACTTCGGCCCCGTCGACGACGTCGACACCACGTTGGAACGGTCCGAGGAAGAGCTGTACCGCTGGGTCGAAGTCGTGCGCGAGGCCTGGAACACCACTCCCGACATCGACCACGCCATCGCCATGGTGCGCGAGAACGATCGTCAGGCCCGCCCGGAGTTCTACGACGATCCGGATCTCGTGCTGAGGTTCGAGGAGTTGTCGTCGCTGGCGGCCAACGTCATGGGCATCACCCGCTGGCTGGAGAAGCAGGACTGAGGCTCAGTCCTCCATGGCCAGCACGACGTCGTCCTCGTTGTCTGACGGGGCAACGCCGAGTCGTTCGGCCGCATCGGTAACGCCATTGATGTCGGACTCCGCCGCCTTGCGCCACCACGACTCGGCATCGGTCGCACGGCCCGCCTGCTCGAGAAACCCTGCATAGCCGGCCTGCAGACGCGCCCGAGCATCCCCCTGGGGAAGTCGCGTGAGCTCAGGAACGTTCAGCGTCACCACGGCCGCATCCACCTGACCCAGATCGGCCCGCGCCCCAGCGAGGACAAGCAGCAGCTCAACGCGAAGCTCAGGATCGACCGTGCGCAGATCGACCGGGCGAATGAGGTCGACCGCCTTCTGCGGTCGACCGAGCCCACGCTCGCAGTCCGCCAGCATCGGCAGGTAGGACTGATCGCCGGACATCCGGATCACGGCCCGG
>CAYFLO010000067.1:0-7925 GCA_964343995.1 uncultured Bifidobacteriaceae bacterium | reverse complement strand
TCATGGGCCTTGCGGTGATGTGGCTCCTGCGCCGCCGCACTCCGGCACAATCGGTGCCATCCGCCTAGTCGGGAGGACGGGACCATGGACGAGGCCGCCTACGCGCACCTCATGCTCACGATCGCGCAGGTGTTCGAGATCGTCGCGGCGGCGACGCTCGTGGGTGGCCTGGTGTGGTCGGCCATCGTCGGGATCGCCACCTGGCGGCGCACCCGCAACGGCTCGACCGCCTACCAGGTGCTGCGTCAGATGATCGGCGGCTCGATCCTGCTGGGCCTGGAGATCCTCGTGGCCGGCGACCTCATCCGCACCGTCGCCGTGGCGCCCACGCTCGACAACGTCCTCGTCCTCGGACTCATCGTGCTCATCCGCACCTTCTTGTCATTCAGCCTGGAGATCGAGATCGACGGCGTGGTGCCGTGGAAGCGCGCGTTCGTCAGCGGTGCCACCGTCATGACCAAGGCGGCGGCCAAGGCGTCCGCCGTCCCAGCCAAGGGAGAGTCCGCCGCATGAGCCGTGCCGTCGTCCTCATGTCCGGCGGCGATGCCGCCACCCCGTTCACCACACCTGAGGCCGCGTGCCGCAGTGGGCTGGCCGCGGGCAACACCGCCACCGCCCTGCGCGAGCATCTGCTGGGTGCCGGGTATCAGGTCTTCACCGCGCCGGCGCACAACGGCCGCGGAGTCGTGCGCGACCCCGACCCGACGAGCTTCGGTGCGTTCGGTGACCAGCCCGAGGTGCTCGGCGAGCAGTACACCGTCAACTCCGACGGCGACATCGACCTCGCCGGGGAGCACCTGGCCCGGTTCGTCACCCTGCTGCACTACCGCTACGACGTCGACGAGGTCGACTTCATCGGCCATTCCAACGGCGGGCTGTTCTCGCGGTCGGCCATTCGGCTCATGGCGATGATCGGTGCGCCCGTGCGCACCCGGTCGCTCGTCACCCTGGGCACTCCGTGGATGGGTGCGGCACCACTGCGCTGGGTCTTCGGCGAGGTGTCCGACGCCGACGTCAACCTGGCGATGCTGCCCGCAGGATTGGGCGACGGCCTGAAGAAGCACCTGGCGCAGAAGGACCTGGGCCTGGCCGCGGAGAACACCTACCACTACCTCGTCGGGCCTGACGGCTGGAACGAGGCGCAGGGCGCGGCGCTCGACGGCATCCCGACCCTGCTCATCGGTGGCACCTACTTCACCAGCGCGACGGGCGACCCCGAACTGTGGCCCAACGACGGCATCGTCACCGACTACAGCGCCCGCGCGCAGGGCCTGCCCGCCTCGGTGGTGCCCCAGGCCACGCGGATGTCGTTCAACGTCACGCACAGCATCTTCGTGTCGAATCTGGCGCAGCTGCCGTGGGACACCGGCATGACGTGGAACCCCGACGTGCTGGCCGCGGTGACGGGCTTCCTGGCCTAGGACGCCTGCGTGCTGCTCGCCGGTGATGCACCCGTCGGGGTACTCGGCGTGCGGTGCTTGCGCTTGAGCACCTTGGGCAGCTGATAGCCGCTGCGGCCCAGCAGGAACACCGCGCCGATCACCAGGCCGATCGGCATGATCACGCCCAGCACCATCCACGAACCGTACGAGTTGAGCTGGTTGTCGAGCCAGGTGAAGTTCATGCCGAAGTAGCCGGTGATGAAGGTGATCGGCAGGAAGATCATCGTGACGATGGTGAGCACATTGATGCGCTGACCCTGGAAGTTCTGCACTTGGGCCTGGATGTCCTGGGCCGCGTTCTTGATCGACTCCAGCAGGTTGGTGATGAGGCCCTCGGTGGCCTGGCAGGCGGTGAGGAACTGCTGCAGCTGGCTCATCCCACCGTCGTCAAGGCCGGGCACCGGTGCCGGATCGATGAGCGCGGACTGCACGTTGATGACGTACATCGGGAAGCGCAGCGCGATATCGGACACTTGCTGACGGAATCCGGTGAGCGCTGCTGTCTGCGCCGTGTCAGGCGTTGCCGTCTCGATGATCTTCATGTCCAGCGCGCCGACCTTGATCATGAGCTCGGTCAGCCCGCTCTGCACGGTGGCGAGGAACAGCTGCAGAACGACACCGACGACGGTCGAGGGATCCTTGGACAGCACGTTCGCGCGATCGCTGATCCGCTGACGCACCTGCGTGATGGCAGCATCGCCGGCGCTGCGGATGGTCACCAGGCGGGTCTGGTCCCAGGAGAACAGCGCCTGCGACGACGGGGAGTCGTTGCCATCGTCGAGCCACAGCACGCCGCGGATACTCGACGCGTGGATGTCGAAGTCGGTGGCCAGCCCCGCGGACAGCGCCTGCTGCACTCGGTCGGGATTGACGTTGACCGCGGTGAACAGCGCAGCGGCGTCGCCGGTGGTGGGATCGTCGCCGGGCTCCATGCGCACGTCGATCCAGGTGAGGCCCTGCTCATTCGAGGCCGTCTTGGCCTGCTCCACGGTGCACGGCTGAACAGTGCTGCCGTCGAAGATGGTGAGGATCATGAGCGGTCGTCACTCGGCAGCAGGCGGCGGTCGAGCACGATCGCCAGGGCGATGGCGAACGCGAGAATCGCGGGACTGAGCACGAGTGCCCAACCAGGAATGTCACCCACGCCGCCGATATTGGACGGGTCGTCCGGGCACAGCCCCAGGCCGCACTCCGGGATCACCGAGATCGCGATGACGAGCAGGTCGATGACGGCCCAGATGATCACGGTGAGGGCGATGAGGCGGGTGAGCGAACGTGCTCCGCGCACGCCCTGGTCGCCGGCCTCCAGCGGCGCCTGCCACATGAGTAGAACCGCGCAGCCGATGATGCCGATGGCGAAGGTGACGAACGCCCACGTGTACAGGTGCCAGCCGAGCACGGCCGGGCCGTAGCCGGGGTCGCCCTTGGTGGCGATGTGCAGGAGCACCTGCCGCGTGCTGCCGGCGATGCCGACGCTGGCCGCCAGGATCGCGAGCGCATAGTGCCGCGCACGGATGCCCCACAGCAGGTTCATCGCCGGGCCGACCGCCAGGCCGATCATCGCCGAACGCTGAATCAGGCACAGCGGGCACGGCTGCTCGCCGATGCCGAACTGCAGGTGCAGGGATCCGGCCAGCACGCCCAGCAGCGCGAGCAGGGCAAGGATGTTGATGAGGCGGGATAGTCCGACGGCGCGCGCAGGGGTCATCGTGCGCACCTAGAAGTTCAGTGGGATGGCCGACGTCATGTGCGCCCGCAGCAGGATGACGGTGACGATGAGCGTGACGATCACGAGGGCCGGCGTCCAGCGCCAGCGCAGGAAAACGCCGACGAAGGCCGCGATCCACAGGACGAACATGGCCAACATCACGCGTCGCACGCTAGCAGCGGCGAGGGCGCCTGAGGCCGGATCAGGCCGCCGAGACGGTGAACAGGTACTGCACCGCGGTGCGCAGCCCCTTTTGCTTGGGCAGCACGACCCGGTAGCCGGTCGACCCGGCACCCACGGTGCCCGTCACCGTGAGCAGGTAGCGGTTGCGCGAGCCGCACGAGCGGACATCGCGCTTGACCGTGGCACCGCTCACCCGCTGCCAGCCCGAGGCAGTGCGCTGGTCGAGCGTGACGGTGGGGGCGACGATGCAGGCCTGCGTCGACCACACCGCGCCGGAGACGCACTCGGGCTTGTCGCCACGCCAGGTGACACAGGCCTTGGGCGCCGCCGTCGCCGAGTCACCCACGTCGGCGAGCGCCCGCGCCGCGAGGTCGGGGAAGGCCGCGGCCAGGGTCATGGTGGCGCCCGACGTGCCGTCCTCGCTCGGGGCATCGCACGGGGCGCCCCAGCCGGAGGCCTCGATGCCCACGAGCACGAGCTGTCCGGCGATGGTCGCCAGCCACGGACCGCCGCTGTCGCCGGCGCAGGTGCTGTGCACGAGGTCACCGCGCGTGTCGAGCGTGGACGGATTGGCTCCCGGATTCGGATCAAGCGCCTCGGAGACATGCAGGGCGAAGTCGGGTGCAGGCACCGTGGTGTTCGAGCGGGCCGCCGTGGTGCCGTAGCCCACGTAGTCC
Organism: uncultured Bifidobacteriaceae bacterium; assembly: GCA_964343995.1. GTDB lineage: Bacteria > Actinomycetota > Actinomycetes > S36-B12 > S36-B12 > JBAWXR01. Next base: position 3,915 of record CAYFLO010000067.1, on the reverse strand, counting down.
AGGCGCGTGGACGCGCGCGCGAGCGCGACCGCCTCGTCGACGGTGGCCATGCGGGTCCACAGCGGTGTGCCGACCGGCTTGTCGGTGACGAGGAAAGCGATGTCGTAGTCACCCGCGGCGTTGCCGGTGTGCGTCTGCCACCCCTGCGGGACGTACATCGTGGTGACGTTCACGTCGAGTGCGTTGTCCTTGTTCTGGTTGGCCCCCGGCGCCCAGACCGAGATGACCTTGGGGTCGACGAGGTTCTGCGTCTCGCCCACGCTCACACAGTGGGCCGCGGTGATGATGATGCGCGGGCGCCACAGGGTGCCGGTGCAGCCCTCACTGGTGTCGGGTGTGTCGTCGATCTCCAGGGCCACGGCCGCCGGGGTGAGAGCACCCGGGGGATCGCCGTTGATGACCCGGGGCACCACGGCCTGAGCCGGCGCCGACGCGCCCACCGCCATGGCGATGAGGGCGGCACTGAGCAGGGTGACAAAAGCGGGACGACCGAGCTTCACGGCTTCACGGTACGTCACCCCACCGACGCGGCGGGCCATTAGCCTGCCGTTCATGACGACGAGGATCGAAAACGCCACCGTGTGGACCGGACAGCGCCTGCCGGACGGAGGGGTCTTCACCACCGACGCCGTCGCGTTCGACGGGGACGCCATCGTGGCCCTCGGCGACGCCGCACGAGCCCTCCCCGCCACCGACGTCGTCGATGCGGGCGGGTCGTTCGTGCTCCCCGCCTTCCGCGACGGGCACGTGCATGCGATCTTCGCCGGCCTGGAGCGGGAGTACGCGCCCGTGCGCGGACACAGCACGCCGCAGGAGACCGCGCGCGCCGTCGGCGAGTGGGCCCGCGCGCATCCGGAGGCCGAGTGGATCCTCGGCCTGGGCTTCGACCACACCCTGGCGCCCAATGGCGTGTTCCACGCCGCGTGGCTCGACGCCGAGGTGCCCGATCGTCCCGTCTACCTGCAGGCCACCGACTACCACACGGTGTGGGTCAACTCCGAGGCGATGCGTCGGGCCGGATACTCCGCTGCCACCCCGCAGCCGCACGACGGTGAGATCGTGCGCGACGACGCGGGCGCGCCCATCGGCACCCTGCGCGAGTGGGGCGCGTGGCGCCCGGTGCGCTCACTCATGCCGGCACCGCCGCCGGCGCTGGCCGCCGAGGCGCTTCGCTACTCCACCGCAGCGCTCGCCTCGGCCGGCATCAGCTGGGTGCAGGACGCGTGGAACGAGCCCGGCGATGTCGACTCGTGGCTCGCCGCGCACGCCGCCAATGCCCTGTCGGTGCGTGCCGACCTGGCCCTGTGGGCCGACCCCAACTCCTGGCGCCAGCAGCTCGACGGCATGGTCACCTCGCGCGCACGCGCCGACGAGGCGGGCATGCGCGACGGACGTCGCATGCTCAGCGCCACGACGGTGAAGTTCTTCGCCGACGGCGTCTTTGAATCCGCGACCGCGGCGCTGCTCGAGCCGTATCACGACTGCCCGCACTCCCACGGCATGCCCAACTGGGATGCCGCGGAGCTTGCCGCGGCCGTCACCGCGGTCGACGCCTTGGGATTCACCCCGCACATCCACGCCATCGGCGACGCGGCCGTGCGCAATGCCCTCGACGCCCTGGAGGCCGCCGCGCGCACCAACGGCCGTCGCGACAGCCGCCCCACCATCGCGCACGTGCAACTCGCCGATGCCGCCGATATCCCCCGGTTCGCCGAGCTCGGCGTCATCGCCAACTACGAGCCGCTGTGGGCGCGCATGGACTCCTGGCAGACCGAGCTCACGCTGCCCCGCATCGGCCGGGCCCGCACCGACCAGCAGTACCGGATGCGCTCCATGCTCGACTCCGGCGCGATCGTGAGCTTCGGCAGCGACTGGCCGGTCTCGGACTACGCGCCGCTGGCCGGCATCGCCATCGCCACCACCCGCAAACTCACCGCCGACTCGCCCACGTGGGTTCCCGGGGAGTGCATCACCGTGGACGAGGCGCTCATGGCGTACACCGTCGGCAGCGCGTTCCAGTCCAAGGACCCGCGCGGTGGAGCGCTGCGTCCCGGCGCGCGCGCCGACATCGCGATGCTCGCCACCGATCCGCGCACCGTCGACCCCTTCGCCATCGGCGACATCGCGGTGACGGGCACGTGGAGCGATGGCCGCCGCACCCACGGGTAGGGCGGTTCGTCAGGCCCGGGGTGCGGCGTTCGCCGCCACCGGATGCCGCTGCGCGTATTCCACGATGTGCCGCGCCATGGGTGGGAACACGAAGGCGTGGAAGGGCGCGACCGACCACCAGTACGCGTGCCCGCTCAAGCCGCGCGGCCAGTAGACCGCCCGCTGGCGCAGGCGTGAGCGGTCCGGGCCGTCGGCGATGACCTCGAACTCCAGCCACGCCCGGCCGGGCATCTTCATCTCCGCGCGCAGGCGCAGCAGCCGCGGCGGCCGACGCTCCTCCACCCGCCAGAAGTCGACGGCGTCGCCGACGGCCAGGGTCCGTGGGTCGCGGCGTCCGCGGCGCAGCCCCGCCCCGCCGACGACGCGGTCCATGAGGCCACGGACCTGCCACAGCGTGCGCGCGGAGTACCAGCCGGCCTCACCGCCGATGCGCTCGACCGCGGCCCACAGGTCGGCGGCGCTCGCCGCGCACGGCACGTCGCGCACGTCGGTGTACAGCGTGCCGCCGGTCCACACCGGGTCGCTCGGCAGTGGCTCGCTCGGCGCACCCGGGAACGACGCATCCGACCACCGCGTCTCGACATTGGCCTCGCGGATGCGGGTGAGCGCCAGCCGCACGGCCTCGTCGAACGGGATGAGTCCGCCGGGCGGATCGGGGATCCACTGCGCGATGTCGTGCTCGCGGCACACCGCGGGGTGGCGCAGTGACGCGACGAGCGGACGCGCGATCGCCCGCGGCACCGGCGTGACGAAATTGACCCAGTGACTGGAGAGCTCGGGGGTGAGGACGTTGATCGGCAGGATGATGCGCCGCGACAGCCCGGCCACGCGCGCGTAGCGGTGCATCATCTCCTCGTAGGTGAGCACCTCGGGACCACCGATCTCGAAGACCCGGCTCACCTCCGGCGGCAGATCGGCCGCGAGCACGAGATAGCGCAGCACATCGCGGATCGCGATCGGCTGCGTGCGCGTGCGCACCCAGCGCGGAGTGATCATCGCCGGCAGTCGCTCGGTGAGGTAGCGCAGCATCTCGAACGACGCCGACCCCGAGCCGATGACGACGGAGGCGCGCAGCTCCACCGTCGGCACACCACTGGCGGCGAGGATCTGGCCGGCGCGCACGCGTGAGCGCATGTGCGCGGACATCCGCTCCAGCGGGATCTGCGGGGCCAGCCCGCCCAGGTAGATGATCCGCGAGACGCCCGCGGCCGACGCGGCCTGCCCGAAGACGCGCGCGAGATCGGCCTCTGACGCCTCCAGCTCCGATCCCTGATGCAGGGAGTGCACGAGGAAGTAGGCGACATCAGCGCCGTCCATCGCCCGGCCCACATCGTCGATGCTGTGCGCATCGCCACCGATGACGGTGACCCGATCGGCCCACGGAGCGTCGCGCAGGTTCTCCGGCCGTCGCGCAAGGATCCGCACCTGCCAGCCGGCCGCGAGCAGTTCGCGCACGAGGCGACCGCCGACGTAGCCGGTGGCCCCGGTGACCAGGGCGGTGCGCGCGCTCACGCCTCCAGCGTCCCGCAGGTGACTCGTCAGCGCATCACGAGACCGGGCCGATGAAGTTCGGCGTGGTGGTAAACGTACCCAGGCTGGCACCGGACCGGGTGTCCTTGACCTCCGTGGTGACCGAGAGGTACGTGCCCACGAGCGACGCCGCAGGCAGCGATGCGAGGGCGAACGTGAAGGAGTCGCGACCGGCACCCTGGCGCCAACGGCCGGTCGCGACTCCTTCACGTTCGC
>CAYFLO010000066.1:0-8054 GCA_964343995.1 uncultured Bifidobacteriaceae bacterium | reverse complement strand
CGCAGGCCCATGTGCGGCACGATCGCACGACCGACCTGCAGGAAGACCGGGGCCTTGACCTGCTCCGCGGCACGCACGAGGGCCTCGGTGGTCTCCTCGTTGTGCATGTTGAAGGCTCCGACGGCGTACTCCCCGTCCACTGCCCGCTGGATGACCTCATACGGGTCAACCGCTCCCATGTCGTTCTCCTTCGATGTCGTGATCAATCGGCCCACGGGGCCGGTGCGTGGGGTGAGGTGTCAGCCCAGGCGGCTGACGACCTCCTGAACGAGCGGCCACACCTTGGCCACGGAGCGGTGGTTCACCGACTCCTTGGGCGAGTGCAGGTCATGGAGCTCGGTGCCGATGGAGATCGTGTCCAGGCCGGCGACCTTGTTGCTGAACATGCCCAGCTCCAGGCTGCACTGCGAGACGTGCACGTCCGGCTCGGCGCCGATGACATCGCGGTACGCCTGCACGGCCGTGGCCAGCAGCGGCGAGTCGGGCTTGTAGGGAAACTCCGGCGCGTCCAGACCGAACTCCTCGATGGTGACGCCACCGCCGGCCAGGGCCGCCAGTGCCTTCACCCGATCGAGCACCTCGTGCTTGCGCGAGGTGAGCGCGGAGGTGATGGTCGACATCAGGCGGGCACCCTCATCGGTGGTGCGGATCGTGCCGAGGTTGTTCGACGTCTCGACAATGCCCGGAACGGCGAGGTTCCAGCTGATGACGCCGTTGGGCACCAGCGAGGTGAAGCGCGCCACGCGTGCCGTGGCCGCCTTGGAGAACACCTGGGCCGGCGCCGAGGTCTGCTCGACCTCGACCCGGATGCCCGGATCGGCCAGGGCGTACTCACGGGCCAGCGTGCGGCCGTAGCCGGTGAGCAGATCGGTGATCGCCGCCTCGTCCTGGCTGCGCACCGACAGCACGACCTCGGCGTCCATGGGGATGGCGTTGTTCTGGGCGCCACCGAAGGGCTCGCTGATCTGGACGTCGTACTTGTCGACAACCGCGTTCAGGAGGCGGGCCAGGACGAGCACGGCGTTGGCCCGCTCGAACTGGATGTCGAACTCGCAGTGGCCGCCGACCAGGCCGCGCACCTTGACAAGCAGCGCCGCGTCGAGGTGGGCGGGGGTCGCCTCCCACTCGGCCGGGATGTCGGCGATGAAGGTGATGTCGCCGCTGCAGCCCGCGAGGATCTCGGTGTCGGTGATCCAGTTGAAGTCGATCATCCGCTTGCCGGTGAGCTGGCTGGTGTTGAACTGGGAGGCGCCGTACTTGCCCTTCTCCTCCATGGCCGTGAACACGGCCTCCAGCGGCGGGTGCGGGATGTCGGTCGAGGCGAGCAGCGCCAGCATGTAGGAGCAGCCGATGCCGTTGTCGGCACCAAGGGAGGTGCCGTCAGCGGTGATGAAGTCGCCGTTGACCAGCAGGGTGATGGGGTCGGTGGCGAAGTCGATCGTGACGCCCTCGTCCTTCTCGCACACCATGTCCAGGTGGCCGTGGAGGATCAGCGCGGGCGCGCCCTCCAGGCCCAACTGCCCGGGCTTGCGAACCAGAACGCAGTTCATGTCGTCCTTGACCGCGTCGAGGCCGCGGGACTGCGCGAACTCCACCACCCAATCGGCGGCTTCCTTCTCATTGCCTGATCCGCGCGGGATGCTCGCGAGGGTCTCGAAGTACTGCAGCACCTCGCGGGGCTGAAGGTCCTGAACAGCAGTCATGGTCTGTCTCCTTGTTCCTGTGGTCTGAGTGGTGGCGCGTGCGCCGACTACTTGATGACGGTGGCGAGTTTTCGCTGCATGGTGAGCGCGACCGCGATGATGATCACCAGGCCGTACACGAGGCTCTGCGCCTCGGCCGGCACTCCGATGACCGCCGCGGCGATCGGGATGAGTGCGACGGTGAGAGATCCGAAGATCACCAGGAGCGGGTTGGTCGTACCGCCCGTGATGGCCGTGCCGCCGACGATCGCCGCGGCGATGCCGGGGAGCAGCAGGTCGCTGCCCAGGCCGAACGAGGAGGCAGCCCCGCCCTGGGCGATGATCATCACGCCGGCAAGCCCCGCGAAAAAGCCGGAGATCGCGAAGGCGATGATCTTCACGCCGCGGTTGCCGATGCCGGAGAAGATCGCGCCGGTCTCGTTCAGGCCCACGGCCTTCATCGACGTTCCGATGCGGGTGAACCGCAGGACGGCCCACAGGATGACGGCGAGGGCGACCGCGATCCAGAAGGCCAGCGGCAGCTTGAAGTAGAAGCTGCCGAACAGCGGCATGAGGATGTCGGTGTTGCCGGTGGCGTACACGGTGGTGGCGTTGCTGATGACCAGCGACGCCGCCTGCAGGATGCCCAGGGTGCCCAACGTCAGGGCGAAGGACGGCACCTGCGTGTAGGCGACGAGGAATCCGTTGATGGCACCGATGAGGGTGGCGACCACGACACACAGGACCAGGGCGATGGGGCCGAGGCCCCCGATCGTCATCGCCAGGATCATGGCTGACAGGACCGCCATGGCCGCGTTCGACAGATCGATGCTGCCGATGTTGAGCACGGTCGACTGTCCCAGCGCCACCAGCAGGATGAACGTGGCCTGCAGTGCCAGGATCCCCGGTCCGCCACCGCCGAGGAACGAGCGGTTGCTGATGAGGACGACGGAGAAGAGCAGGAGGCACACGACGACCGGGCCGATCGTCTGCCAGATGCTCAGGGGCGAGACGCGTCGTCCCGGAGCCTTCTCACTCACCGTGGCTGCCGTGGCGATGCCTGTTGAGCTCATGGTGTCGATGCTCATGGCTCACACCATCCTTTCCAGAAGGTCCAGCGTCGATGTCGATTCGACCGAGAGGTCGTAGGTCGCGGTCACGTCGCCGTCACGCATGACGATGACGACGTGAGCGATGTCGAGCGCCTCCTCGAGGGTGTCCGCGATGAGGAGCACTCCCACTCCGCGAGCGCAGGCGTCGCGGATCTGGTCGTTGACCGTCTCCGCGGCACCGACGTCGAGGCCGCGCAGCGGGTGGTCGAGGATGAGCAGTGAGAGGTTGTCGGACTTCAGCCACTTGGCCATGACGACCTTCTGCTGGTTGCCACCGGAGAAGCGGTCCAACCGCATCTCCGGATCATTCGGACGCACGTCGAGCGTCTCGAACCACGAGGCCGCCAGCTTCTTGCGCTTGCCCGGCAGGACGAACGGCCCTGCCGCGGCCGGACCAGGATTGGCCAGGGTGAGGTTCTCGGCTGCGGTCATCCCGCCGACCATTCCCTCGACCTTGCGCTCTGCCGGCACGTACGCGACGCCGTTGCGCACGGCGCTCGTCATCGGCCAGTGCTTGATGTCGCGGCCGTTGACCAGGATCTCGCCGGAGTCGTAGACCTCCGCACCGAAAACCGCTCGGCAGACGTCCTCGCGACCGGACCCCAGTGTGCCGACGATTGCCACACACTGACCGGGATGGACCGCGAGGTTCACGTCGCGGTAGACGCCCTTGCGCGTGAGGTTGCGGATCTCCAGGGCTGGAGTGGAGTTGCTCGTGTCGCGGCTTCCGGCCTTCTCGGGCGCGCGTGAGGCGTGCCCGACCATGAGCTGGAACAGCTCCTCCTGCGTGACGTCACCAATCGCCCGGTCGGCGACCAGCTGGCCGTGACGCATGACCAGGATGCGGTCACAGATCCGCATGACCTCGTCGAGTCGGTGCGACACGAAGATGACCGAGCCCATGCTCTTGAGCGCGCGGATCTCGCGCTCCAGGGTGGCGGTCTCGTCGCGCTCCAGGATGGCCGTGGGCTCGTCGAGGATGACGACCGGTGGCACATCGACGACCTCGTCGACGCGAAGGGCGCGGGCGATCTCCACCATCTGGCGATCGACGAAGGGAAGGTCTCCCACAGTCGCCCGAGGGTCAACAGTGGAACCGACACGCGCGAGGATGGCCCGCGCCTCGTCGTTGAGCTTCTTCCACCGGTAGAAGCCCAGGGTGATGCCCGCATCCTTCTTCGACACCGCGTTCATGGCGATGTTCTCGGCCACGGACAGGTTGGTGAGAAGCGACTGCTCCTGGTGGACCACACCGATACCGGCCTGGACGGAGTCCAGAGGGCGACGGAACTTGACCACGTGGCCGTGTGCCTCGATCGTGCCCGAGTCGGGCTGGTACAGGCCGGTGAGGATCTTCAGGAGCGTCGACTTGCCGGCACCGTTCTCGCCGATGAGGCCGACGACCTCGTTGCGACGGATCTCCAGGGAGACGTCCTTGACGGCGTGGACCTTGCCGAAGGACTTGGTGATCCCGGTCAGCTTGAGCGCAGGGGCGTTGGGCACGGGGGCCAGGCCGCCCAGGGGCAGTGTCGATGTCATTTCATGATCCTTAGGCGGCTGCGGTAGGGCCATGCGGCCACGACGATGGCGACGACAAGAACCAGTCCGGACACGGCCGACTGCACGTTGGGGCTCACGCCCGCGTGGATGAGGCCGTTGTTGATGACCGTGAGCATCAGCACGCCGATGACGGTGCGGCCGATGCCGCCCTTGCCGCCACCGAGGGACGTTCCGCCGATGACGACGGCCGCGATGGTGAGGAACAGGGTTCCGATGCCGATGCGGGCCGGGGCGGACCCCAGGTCCATCGTGATGATGATGCCGGCCAGGCCGCTGCAGGCGCCGGCGATGGTGAACACCACGACCTTGTAGAAGTTGACCGGAACGCCATTGGCGCGGGCGATCAGCTCGTTGTTGCCGATCGCGTAGGTGTAGCGACCCAGGCGGGTGTAGCGGCTCACCAGGATGCCCAGCACGACGATCACCGCGGCCAGCCAGAACGAGTGGGGCAGGCCGAGGAACTGGCTGGTCGGCCAGGTCGACAGGGCGTCGTTGTCGAGGAAGGGCAGCTGGTCGCTGCCGAAGAGCAGGGTGGCGATACCGAAGGCCACGAAGCCCATACCCAGGGTCACGATGAAGGACGGGACCTTGAGCAGCGTGTGGATGAGGCCGTTGGCCAGGCCCAGGGCGGCGCCGAGGGCGACGCCGGCGACAATGGCCCACAGGCCGAGGTCGGCGGTCATGCGGCTGTTGGCCGACAGGAGCACGAAGGTCAGGCCGCAGGCGCTCATGAGGCCTTCGACCGACAGGTCGATGCAGCCCAGGAGGATCACCAACGTGGCGCCGACGCCCACGATCAGCGGCACGGCGGCCTGATCGAGGATCGTCTGCAGGTTGATGAGCGTCGCGAACGACCCCGGGTTGAGCAGGGTGAAGATCACGATCAGTACGACGAGGGCGATGACCTCGCCGCCGCGGCGGAGATCGAACCGCTTGCGCTTCGCACCGGAGGCCGGCTTGGCAGCTGCCGTGGCCTGGGGTGCGACGGTGGAGGAGTGCGTCATGGTGTCACCTCACGTGGAGTGGCGGACCTCCTGGTCGCGCGCCGCGCGACGACGCGCGACCAGGAGGGTGTTGTGCCGTGGTGTTACGAGGGGAGCTTCTCCGGGCCGCCGGCAACCAGCGGAACGGGCTCGGCATTCCAGGGACCGCTCTTGATCATCGAGTCGATCCAGGCCGCCGGGTCAGCGTCGAACTTGGTGTAGTCAGCCAGGTTCGCCGGGGTGACACAGGCGATCTTGAAGATGCTGTCGCGCTTCTCGTGCGGCAGCTCGGACGGCTTGATCTGGCCGGTCGCGGCGAGGTACGCCGTGTACAGACCGATCGAGGACGCCATGTAACCGCGGTGGAAGGTCTCACCGGCGATCGGGTTGTCAGGCTGGTTCATGATGTCGATGACCGGCGGGTACAGACCATCGGACGTGAACTTGACCTTGCCCTTGAGCGGAGACTTGTCGACAGCCTCCTTGGCACCGATGATCATGCCGTCGTCAGCAGCCCAGATGCCCTTGATCTGGTCGCCGTACTTGGCGATCATGTTCTGGGTCTCCTGGAAGGCCATCTGCGGATCCCAGTTGGCGGGACGCACCTCGAGCAGCTTGACGTCCGGGTACTTCTTCAGCTCGTCCTGCAGGCCCGCGATACGGGTCTGGCTGGTCGTGCTGTCCTGGACACCGCCGAGGGCGATGATGCCGCCGGTCTTGCCGATCGCGTCGGCGAGGGTCTGCGCGGTGCAACGGCCGCTGTCGACGCCACCGTGCTTCTGGAAGGCAACGAAGTTGTCGCCCTGATCCCACGGCTCGTAGTTGTCGGGCTTGTTCCACCAGATCACGCAGTAGGCGTTGGCCTGCTTGCAGGAGTTGATGATCGGGGGGACGTCCGAGCTGGCGACGGTGTTGACGAAGACCAGGTTGGTCTTGTCACCCTGGGCCAGGATCGCCTGGATCTTCGAGATCTCCTTCTGGGAGCTTCCCTCGGAGTCCACGATCTGGACCGGGATGTTCAGCTTCTTGCCCAGCAGCTGCGCGCCCTGGATGTTCGACGCGAAGTACGGGTTGGTCGTGTTGATGACCGAGGCGACGATCTGCAGCTTGCTGGTGTCAACCGCACCCGACGGGGCGACGGTCGCCGAGCCACCGGCAGGAGCGCTGGCGGCAGGGGCGCTGGCAGCGGCACCGGCGTCGGCAGCGCTGCTGCCCCCGCTGGCACTGCTCCCACTGGAAGAACACGCGGCCAACGCGACGGAGGTGGCCAGGGCCAGCCCCACCGCGAAGACCCGAGTCCGGGGCTTGAGGATCATGGGTTCTCCTTGGTTTCCACCTCGGTTTCCCGAGGTGCATGAATATTTGTGCCTTGCATTGGCATGTACTTTCGGGGTTGCGAAACCCGATGTCAAGGGTTTCCGAAAAAAAATTTTTGACACGCATAAACGTGATTTTTCCGTGATCTTTGCCGTGGGGGGCAGTGCCTAGAGCTGGTTGGGGCTCGACTTCACCTGAGCCCCTATAGGGGTCTCGGGGCAGGGGGCAGGGTTGCCTGCCGGGATCGACCTGGCTGGTCCAAGGGGGTTGACATCCCTCGAATGCATATTATCTTGGTGCGCGCATACATATCCCCTGGGTGGTCACGCCTCCTCAGGGCCAAGCGAGGAGGGACGACGTCATGCCCAAGGGCGACTACGACGTTCGTGAGTTCACCATCGCGATTCCCGACAGCGATCTTGACGACATGATGGATCGCCTGCGCCGGACGCGATTTCCCAAGGACTACGCGAACGATGACTGGCGATACGGCTACAACGGTGACTACCACCGTCAGCTGATCGAGTACTGGATCAACGAGTACGACTGGCGCGATGTCGAGCGCCGGATGAACGAGCTGCCGCACTACAAGGTCGATCTCATGGGCGTGCCTCTGCACTTCATCCACGTGAAGGGCAAGGGCCCGAACCCGATGCCGCTGCTGCTGCATCATGGCTGGCCCTGGACGTTCTGGGACGTGCGCAAGGTGATCGGTCCACTGACTGATCCCGCGGCGTACGGCGGCGATCCTGCTGACTCGTTCGATGTCGTGCTGATCTCACTGCCGGGCTACGGTTTTTCCTCTCCGCTCACCGAGCCGGGCTGGAACTGGTGGCACACGGCCGATCTTGAGAACACCCTGATGAAGGACGTTCTCGGCTACGAGAAGTACGCCACGGCTGGTGGTGACTGGGGCGCTCTTGTCGCGCAGCAGCATGGCCACAAGTACGCCGATGACCTCTACGGCGTCTACACGCACTTCCCCGCGCAGATGAGCCACTACCTGCCGCAGCATCCGGATGCACCGGCGGGCGTGAAGTTCGACGAGAAGCTCGGGCTCCCTGCCGAGAGCGAGTACAGCGCCGACGAGGCCGGCTGGTTCGAGCGCGGCAAGCTGTTCGTGGAGAACGAGAGTGGCTACGGCGAGATCCAGCTCACCAAGCCGCAGACCCTCGCAGCGCTGGTGGCTGACTCCCCTGCCGGCCAGCTCGCGTGGATCACCGAGAAGCGCTACTTCTGGGGTCTTGCCGAGCGCGGTGTCGGAACCGCCGCGTTCGAGCGTGTGTGGCCCAAGGAGGATCTCGTCACCACTGCAGCGGTGTACTTCCTCACCAACACCGGCGGAACGTCATCGCGCTACTACTGGGAGTGCCGCGGCAATCCGTGGAAGCCGTCGCACA
>CAYFLO010000065.1:0-8137 GCA_964343995.1 uncultured Bifidobacteriaceae bacterium | reverse complement strand
GGAGGACGGACGGGCTCGAGCCGACGCGGTGCGGGTGGTGCAGGTCCTGCCCGATCGGTCGCTCATCGAATTGGTCATCCATGAGGGCCGCAATCGCATCGTCCGTCGGATGATGGAGGCGATCGGGCACCCGGTCACCGACCTCGTACGCACGCAGATCGGCCCGGTACGCCTGGGTCAGCAGCGACCCGGCATCCTGCGCGCCATCAGCGGCCCGGAGTTGCGGTCCCTCTACGGGGCCGTGGGCCTGTAAGGCGCACCGCCTAGGCTCTGACGGGCGACCGGCGCTCACACCGGGGCCCGAACGGGACCATGCGCGAGGGGAGGGACACCGATGACGGTCTGCGCGATCCGTGGGGCGACCTGCCTCCAGGCCGACGACGCCGACGAGATGGCGGTCGCGGTGGCCGAGCTCGTCGAGCGGATGCTGGCCGACAACCACCTGTCCGCTGACGAACTCATCAGCGTGCTGCTCACCTGCACTCCTGACCTGCACAGTGCCTTCCCGGCCGCGGGAGCCCGTCGGGTGCCGGGAATGTCCGACGTTCCGCTCATGTGTGCCCAGGAGCTCGACGTCGCCGGGGCACTCCCACGCACGGTGCGGATCCTCATGCATGCGCACGGGCAGAAGCCACGCGGTGAGGTCGTCCATGTCTTCCTGCGCGGGGCCCAGGTGCTGCGCCCGGATCTCGCCACATGAACACCAGCCGCATCAAGGGTGACGTCCTCATCATCGGGACCGGACTGGTGGGGACGTCCATAGGTCTGTCCCTTCGTCGCGCCGGTGTCACGGTGCTGCTGTCCGATGCCGATCCCGCGCACCTGCAGGAAGCGTGCGATCGAGGCGCAGGCCGAGCGGTAACCGCCGGGGATGATCCTGCGGTTGTCGTCGTGGCCGTGCCGCCGTCGGTGGCTCCGGCCGTCATGGCCCAGGCCTCGCGCGACTTCCCCTACGCCACGATCACCGACGTCACGTCGGTCAAGGCGCCGATCCTGTCGGCGGCCATCGCTGCCGGCGCCGATCCAATGCGCCTGGTCGGCGGCCACCCCATGGCAGGGCGTGAGGTGTCCGGACCGTCGGGCGCTCGTGCGGAACTGCTCGACGACCGACTGTGGGTGCTCGTTCCCGCGCAGGCGGACGAGGGCCACGTCATGCAGGTGCATCGACTGGTCACCGCCTGCGGCGCCTACGCCGTGGAGATGGACCCTGAGGAGCATGACCAGGCAGTTGCCCTGGTCTCCCATGCTCCCCAGGTCGTCTCCAGTGCGCTGGCTGCGCAGTTGGTGCCGGCCGATGCGGCCCATGTGCGCATCGCGGGCCAAGGGCTGCGCGACATGACCCGAATCGCCGGGTCGAGCGTCGACCTGTGGACGTCGATCCTGTCGGTCAACGCTGAGCCGGTCGCCGACGTGCTTGATGCCCTGGCCGACCGCCTGACCGACACGGCGCAGCGCCTGCGGTCGGGCCAGTCGGTCCAGGAGGTACTCCAGACAGGCGTGTCCGGACAGGCACGGATCCCGGGCAAGCACGGGGCCGTGGCCGAGCAGTACCGCGAGATCCCGGTGGTCCTGGCCGACCGCTCCGGTGAGCTCGCGCGCATGTTCGCCGTCGCCGCCGAGGCCGGGGTCAACGTCGAGGACGTCCGCATCGAACACGTCCTCGGCCGTCCCAGCGGTCTGGTCCAGCTCTACGTCGCGCCTCGGGCCGGGGATGCCCTCGTCACTGCTCTGCGGGCGCGTGACTTCGAAGTCCGCGACTAGGCACCCCTAGGCTCCCTGCGTGCTCGTCATCGCCGTCGACGGTCCCGCCGGATCAGGCAAGTCCAGCGTCTGCCGTGGTGTTGCGTCACGCCTGGGCCTTTCCTACTTGGACACCGGGGCGATGTACCGGGCCGTCACCTGGGCCCTGCTCCAGGCGGGGACCGACCTGGCTGATCCCGCCGCCATCGCGGCTGCAGCTGCTCCCCTGAGCATCGTCAGCGGCACGGATCCCGGTCACCCCACCATCGCCGTCAACGCCACTGACGTGTCCGATCCGATCCGCGGCGATGACGTGACGGCAGCTGTCAGTGCGGTGGCTGCGGTCCCGCAGGTGCGCGCCCAATTGGTCGCCCTGCAGCGAGCCGAGGTCGACCGTGCTCGGGAGCAGGGCACCGGCATCGTCGTCGAGGGCCGTGACATCACGACCGTGGTGCTGCCCGACGCCGACCTGAAGGTCTACATCGACGCCGATCCACAGGTGCGTGCCGAGCGACGTGCCGCTCAGGACCGCGATCGCGGGGCCGGGGAGCGCGATGTGCAGGCGACGCGCGACGGGCTCATCGCCCGTGATGCCAAGGACTCCACACGCGCAGCCTCGCCATTGACGATCGCCCCGGATGCCGTCGTGGTCGACACAACACATCTGGACCTCGCGCAGTCGATCGCGGCCGTGTGCGCACTGGCGGTGCCGTGATGAGCGGGCAGCCGGAGAGCCGCATGCCCGCGTGGTACGCCGCCGCTCATGCGCGCAATCTCGGCGCGGCCGCCCTGCGCCTGGTCTATCGACTGCAGGGACATGGCATGCATGCGCTGGGAACCCAGGGTCCCCTGATCGTCGTGTGCCCGAGTGAGGCGGTACTCGCGGCGCCCGTGCTCATCGCGCTGGCCCCCCGCCCGATTCATGTGCTGCCCAATGCGGCTCTGTCGACGGTGGTCTCGCCGACGGTCCTGGAGCGCATGGGCGCCATTGCCGTTCAGGCTCCGACGGCAATCGACGCCCAGCGGTCCGCCCTGCAGGCCCTCAACGACGGTCGGGCCGTGGCCGTGGTGGGCTCCCAGGTCGACCCGGGCTGGCTCCTGGCGATGTCCGGAGCGCCACTGGTCGTCGTGACCCTGCTGGGGGAGTCCGGAGCCGTGTCCACCGATCCGCCGCGCCCGGGAGCGCGGATCCAGGCCTACGCCTTCGGTCCGGTCAGCGTGGAGATCCCCGGTGATCCCCTGCGCACGAGCGTGCGCGAGGCTGTGGACGAGCGCGTACGCCAGAGCGTCGCGGATGCGACCGAGTGGGCAGAGCGCCGCGCGGGCCGAAAGGAGGCGTCGTGACGTCTGGATGGATCGGCTTCGACGGTGACGACAGCGACGTTGAGCTCGACGAGAACCTCACCGGCGATAGCGCCGATGACGCGGCGGACGACGAGGCCGCCCTCGCCGCCGCTCTTGCTGCGGCGCGCGCGGAGTTCGGCGACTTCGATGCCGACCTGGGTGAGCTCATGCGGCCCGGAGGTGAGCATTCCGGTCTCCCCGTGCTCGCGGTTGTCGGCCGCCCCAATGTGGGCAAGTCGACCCTGGTCAACCGCATGATCGGACGTCGCGAAGCGGTGGTGGAGGACGTCCCCGGAGTCACGCGTGACCGTGTCACCTACGAAGCGGAGTGGAACGGCAAACGCTTCGTCCTCATCGACACCGGCGGCTGGGACCGCAAGGCCCGTGGCATGGCCGCGGCGATCGCTGCCCAGGCGGAACGTGCGGTCAACGATGCCGATGCGGTGCTCTTCGTCGTGGATGCCACGGTCGGTGCCACCGATACCGATGAGGCGGTCGTGGAGGTGCTGCGACGCTCGGGCAAGCCGGTACTCCTAGTGGCCAACAAGGCCGACGACGTGGCCGCCGAGATGGAGGCCACCGCGCTGTGGGGACTGGGGCTGGGGGAGCCGCACCCGGTCTCGGCGTTGCACGGTCGCGGAGCCGGCGATCTCCTGGATGCCGCGGTGGCGCTTCTCCCGGAGACGGGCAGTGGCGTGGCGCGTCAGCTCGGACCGCGGCGCGTGGCCCTGCTCGGACGGCCGAACGTGGGCAAGTCCAGCCTGCTCAACGCCCTCGCGGGCAGTGAGCGCGTGATCGTGGACCCCATGGCCGGCACGACGGTCGATCCGGTCGACGAGCTCATCGAGCTGCGCGATCGCTGGTGGTGGTTCGTCGACACCGCGGGCATCCGTCGCCGCGCCAAGGAGGCCAGCGGACACGAGTACTACGCCACCCTGCGCACCCAGGCGGCCCTGGACCGCGCCGAGGTGGCGATCGTGCTCATCGATGCGTCCGAGCCGCTCAGCGAGCAGGACGTCCGCATCATCGCGATGGTCCAGGAGGCAGGACGCGCGCTGGTGCTCGCGTTCAACAAGTGGGACCTCACCGACGAGGAGCGCCGGCGCTACCTGGAGCGCGAGATCGACCGCGACCTCGTCCAGGTGCCGTGGGCGCCGCGGGTGAACATCTCGGCCAAGACCGGACGGCACGTGGAGAAGCTCGCGGCCGCGCTCGACGAATCATTGGAGGGCTGGGAGACGCGTATCTCCACCGGTCGCCTCAACCAGTTCCTCAAAGAGCTGCGCGACGCGCACCCGCATCCACTGCGCGGTGGTCGTCAGCCCAGGGTGCTCTTCGGTGCCCAGGTGCAGGTGGGGCCGCCTACGTTCGCGCTGTTCACGACCGGGTTCCTCGAGGCGGGCTACCGCCGTTTCATCGAGCGCCGGCTTCGCGAGGAGTTCGGCTTCGTCGGCACACCGATCCGCCTGATCATGCGCGTGCGCGACAAGAAGCGCCGCGCCTAGAGCACTCGCGGATCGCGTCTCAGGACGAAGGGTTCGCGGGATTGGCCGGCGGAATCGGTGGCACCGCCGAGGGGATCGCACAGGTCGTGCCGGCCGGCTTGCCGGCGAATCGGTCGGCGATCCAGGTGAGTGCGGTCGGCCCCGAGACCAGGGCGGCCTGCACGTGGCCCACGTCGCCCAGCCAGTCCATCGTGAGCGTGGAGCCCGCTTTGCACCAGGTGTCCTGAACGATGGCCTGGGGCCAGGGCAGCACGACGGTGTCAGTGGTGCCCTGCGAGATGAAGGCCGGCATGGAGGCAGGCAGCGGCGCGGGGGTCTGCCGATCCGCCATGGCCTTCCACGAGGCGTTGTCCGACGGGTTCATGGCGAAGAAGCGCTCGCCGACTGTTTGACGGACGGCCAGCGTGAGGAAGGAGTTCTTCACGCACTCATAGGCGATGTCATGCCAGTTGCGCAGGCCCACCGGCGACAGCACACCGTCGAGCGTGAGATTCGGATCGATGTGCGACCACGATTCCACGGCATCGGGACCGATGACCCATCCGACGACGGTGTTCCACTGGGCCGTCATGATCGCAGGGAGTTCAAGGGCGGGGGCGGCGGCTGCCACACCCAGGAGCTGCAGTTCAGGGCCGTACGCCGGTGCTAGGTGGCCCGACCAGATCGATGAGTGTCCGCCCTGGCTGTGGCCGAAGGTGACGTAGCGGGTACCGGCCTGAGCGGCGGGAATGAGCCGTGCTGCCCGCACGGAGTTGACGACGTCTCGCACCTCGGAATCAGCATCCAGGTACAGGTTCGGCCCGGGGGTTCCGACTCCCACGTAGTCGGTGGCCACGACCACCCATCCCATCTGCATGGCCATCGGCAGCCACGTGTACATGTCGCCGGTGGGATTGGTCGAACGGGACGGGGCGCAGGAGTCACCAAGGCCCAGGGTGCCGTGAGCCCAGGCGAGGACCGGGCGGCCCTGGGCCGGGGCCGGTGCGTCGGGGATGAACAGCATGGCGCCCGAGGCGGCCCGAGTGCCGTCAGGTCGCTCGGAGACGTACAGGATCCGGTAGGCCTGTCCGCCGGCGACGGAGATGCCCAGGGGCTCTTGCCGCAGCACGGTTCCCAGGGTGTTCGGAAGGGTCGCCGGAGGCGTGTAGAAGGCCTCCAGGGGCGCCTGCTGGGTGTGCACCCGATGCTTCTGGATGGCCGACCCGACGATGATCGCCGTGACCGCCAGCCCGGTCCCGACGAGAAGGGCCAGGGCGACGATCCCGAGCCCCCGCAGCAGTCGGCGCATGAGGGCAACCTAGGTCATCGACGCTCGGGGCGCGGGATACCCGAGCCCGTGGCACAGTCGCGGGCATGACAACAGACTCCCGTCCGCTCGGCTTCGGGCTTCCGGTCTCCGGCGCGTGGGCCACTCCCTTGGTCATGCGGCACCTGGCCCGTCGGGCCGAGGAGGGGGGCTATGCGCGCCTGTGGACGTTCCAGCGCCTGCTGCGCCCCGCGGTGGTCGACGAGGCTTTCGTTGCCGACAACAACCCGGCGAACCGGGCCGTCGATGATCCGTCCTATCACCACGTGCACGACCCGCTGGCTCCGCTGGCTTTCGTGGCCGGGTGCACGGAGCGGATCGGCCTGGGCGTGGGGACGATCTGCGCGCCCTACTACGCCCCGCCGGTCCTCGCCAAGGCGCTGGCCACCCTTGACCAGTTGTGCCAGGGGCGCCTCACCGTCGGGCTGGGGATGGGCTGGATGCCGCAGGAGTACGAGGCGACGGGCGTGGCGTACGAGAAGCGTGGCGAGCGATTCGAGGAGTACCTGAGGTGCCTGGAGGCACTGTGGACGCAGAGCCCGGCGTCCTTCGACGGCACGTTCTACTCGGTGCCCCCGGCACACCTGGGGATTGAATGCGTGCAGCGCCCGCATCCTCCGGTGCTCCTGGGTGGGGTCGCGCCGGCAGCGCTGCGCCGCGCCGGGCGGCTCGCACAGGGGTGGATCGCCAGCACCCGTCAGGACCTCGCTGACCTGTCCTCCAGCATCGCGCTGGTGCGGGAGGGGGCGCTCCAGGCAGGGCGTGACCCCGATGCCGTCCAGATCGTCGTGAGAGGCGTGGTTGACCTCACCGAGGCGCCGCTCCCGGTCTCCCGCGAACCCCTGCACGGTTCGGCCGACCAGGTGCGCGAGGACATCGCCTCGCTGTACGGGCAGGGGGCCACGGAGGTGTTTGTCGACCTGAACTTCTCCCCGCGGGTGGTGTCTCCGGGCGTGAACGCAAAGGCGGCGGTCGCGTACGCCGAGCAGGTGCTCGATGCGCTCGCGCCCGCCGCCTCGGCGACGAACAGGTGAACTAGCCCGCGTTGACCTTGGGCATGATGTCGTTCTTCAGACGCTTGAGGTCATCCATCGTCTTGGAGACCGGCACGTCGGCGAATGGCGGCCACAGGAGCGGCATGTTGAGGCCGGCCTCCTTGTAGCGCAGCAGCATGTCGGTGATCTGCTGCTCGGTGCCCACCAGGATGTTGGAGACCTTGCCGTTGTCAGTCTGATCGGTCTTCTCGTCGGTGATGGTGAACCAGATCATGCTGCACATCTCGAGGTCGTCGATCGACTTGCCCAGGGCCTCGAGCTCGCCGGCGATGGCAGTGCGCCACTCGGTGAGTTCGCGGGGCGTGTCCTGGATGCCGATCCAGCCGGCCAGGCCGTATTTGGCCACGCGCTTGGCCGACCGCGCGGGATCGCGAAGCCCGCTGAAGTAGATCGGCGGGTGCGGCTTCTGGATCGGGTTCCAGCCGAAGCCGCAGGGATCGAAGTCGGCGAACTCACCGTGGTACTCGAAGGTGTCGTTCGTCCAGATGCCCTGGGCGATCTCGATGGTCTCGCGCACCTGCGCGTGACGGCGGGGGAACAGGTGTGTGGCGCTGGCGGCGGCGAACTCCTCGGGCATCCACCCGGCACCGATGCCCACGTTGAGGCGCCCGTTCGAGAGGTGGTCGAGGGTCGCGCACTCTGCGGCGAACACACCAGGCGCCCGGTACGGGGTGTCGGTGATGCTCATGCCCAAGCGGATCTTCTTGGTGCGCGCCGCGATCCACGGCAGGAGCGGCCAGCCCTGGAACCACTGACCGGTGGACTGCACCGGAAGGGCGGTGGGGAACTCCTTCATCATGCCGAAGGGGTACTGGAGCTCTCCGCGGTCGGAGGCGACGGGGACGACCACACGGTCCAGGGTCCACACCGAGTCGAAGTCGAGCTCCTCGGCGAGGTCGGTCAGGTCAGCGAGCTCCTGGACCGTGACGTGATTGCGGAAGTTGGGGAGGTACAGAGCGAGCTTCACGGCGGGAGCCTCCTGATGGCTGCGGCGGGGACGTCGACTGCGGGTCGTTCGGGGGGTGGATCGTCGGTCACGTGGCCCGATGGGCGGGAGGCTAGTTCTAGATACGCGAGCCCGCAATGAGAATGCAGGCGGTCCCGGGGAACGGGGGACGGGTCAGGCGGATGGGTCGTGCTTCAGGCGCTCGCGAAGCTCCCGTTTAAGCACCTTGCCGTAGTTGTTG
>CAYFLO010000064.1:0-8200 GCA_964343995.1 uncultured Bifidobacteriaceae bacterium | reverse complement strand
ACCCACGACCTCGCCGCGGTGCACCGAGAGGTCGATACCGGCGACGGACCCACCGGCCACGCCACGAAGGGTGAGCACCTCGTGGTCGTGCTCGCGGGCGACGGACTCCGAGCGGCTGTGCTCCTCCAGCTTGCGTCCGACGACCAGCTCGATGAGGTCGTCCTCGCTCAGGCCCTCGACGGGGCGGGTGGTGATCAGCTTGCCGTCGCGCAGCACCGTGACCGTGTCGGCCATCTCGAAGACCTCGTCGAAGTGGTGCGAGACGAAGAGCACGGCGACGCCGCTGTCGGCGACGCGGCGCACCAACTGGTAGAGCCGCTGGGCCTCGGCTCCGGGCAGGTTGGCGGTGGGCTCGTCGAGGATGAGCATGCGCACCTCGTTGCCGCGCTCGGACATCGCCCGGGCAATGGCCACGGCAGTGCGCTCCGACATCTGCAGACCGGCCACGGGAATGCGCACGTTGATGTCGTAGCCCAGCTCGGCGAGGGCGGCACGTGCCGCGGCACGCTCCCGGCGCCAGCGGATCGTCTTGGTCGCATTGGTGAGGTAGCCCTGACCCAGGGCCATGTTGTCGACGGCATCAAGGTTGCCGACCAGGCCGAGGTCCTGGTGCACGAACCGCAGGCCCACGGCCTCGCTGGCCGCCGGGTTCTCGAAAGGCAGGGGCACACCACCCACGGTGACCTCGATGCCGGGCTCCGGATTGTGGTAGCCGGCGAGGATCTTGATCAGGGTGGACTTGCCACAGCCGTTCTGCCCGACGAGGGCGCGGACCTCGCCCGGGGCCACGTCGATGCTCACGTTGTCGAGGGCCACCTGGGCGCCGAAGATCTTGGTCGCATTGCGCACCGACAGCGCCGGGGTGCCGGCCGGGGACGCGCCTGCGCCCGGGGTGGCCGTCGTCGTGCCCGTGGTCATGCCGCCTCCTCCAAGAACGAGTGAACAGTAGTCGCAGGCGACCCAGATGCAAGGGTTTCCAAGTAACTATTCGGCTCCGCCGGATGCGGTCGACCGCCCCTGGGCCGCGTGGGCCGCCGCCAGCCGAGCCACAGGAATGCGCGACGGGGAGCAGGACACGTAGTCCAGGCCGAGGGCCTCGCAGGTGGCGATCGACGCGGGGTCGCCGCCGTGCTCGCCGCAGATGCCGATTTTGATGTCCGGGCGCACTGACCGGGCACGCTCGACGGCGATGGCCATGAGACCGGCCACACCCGAGTCGTCGAGTTCGGCGAAGGGACTGGCGGTGAGCAGCCCCTTCTCCAGGTAGGTGCCCAGCATGCGCCGCTCGACATCGTCGCGCGAGAACCCGTAGGTGAGCTGGGTGAGGTCATTGGTGCCGAAGGACAGGAACTCCGCCCACTGCGCCAGGCGATCGGCGAGCAGGGCCGCGCGCGGGGTCTCGACCATCGTGCCGATGGTGAAGGGGATGACGATGCCCGCGCGCGACGACACCTCCTGGTTGACCCGGCGGATGAGCCGAAGGGTCATGAGCAGCTCGTCGGGGATCGAGACGAGCGGGATCATGACTTCGAGCTGCGGGTGGATGCCGTCCTCCTGCACCACGTCGACCCAGGCGTTGAACAGTCCCTGCACCTGCGCGGGGTACAGGCCCTCGTGCAGCAGTGCCAGGCGCACGCCGCGCACGCCGAGCATCGGGTTCTCCTCGTGCAGGCTCTCCAGCATGCGGGCCTGGTGGTGGTCCTCGGCCTCCTCCGCGCTCGACGGCAGGAACTCGTGCATCGGCGCATCGAGTAGACGCACGGTCACCGGCTTGTCGCCCACCGCACGCAGCAGCTCGCGGAAGTCCTCACGCTGCGCATCGGCCAGGGCGGCGAGCGCCGCCTCCTCGGCATCGGCATCGTGCGACAGGATCACCCGGCGCACGAGCGGCAGGCGCTCGCCCAGGAACTGGTGCTCGGTGCGGCACAGGCCGATGCCCTCCGCTCCGTTGTCCATCGCCACATCGGCGTCCGGGCCGGTATCGGCGTTGGCGCGCACGCCCAGGCGTCGGGCATCGTCGGCCCAACTCAACAGTGTGGTGAGGCTCGGCGACGGCTTCGGCGGCTCGATCACCAGCGAACCGACGTAGGCCACGCCCGCGGCGCCGTCGATCGAGATGACATCTCCCGCGGCGACACTCACGTCGCCGCTCACCAATGACCCGTCGACGATGCGCAGAGCACTGGCACCGCAGATGGCCGGACGGCCCATGCCGCGCGCGACAACCGCCGCGTGCGAGGCGGAACCGCCATTGACGGTGAGGATGCCGCGCGCAGCCATCATGCCCGGCAGGTCGCCGGGCGTGGTCTCGCTCATCACCAGGATGACGTCGTCGCCGGCCTCGGCCAGGCTCACGGCCTCTTCGCTGGTGAGGGCCACACGCCCGACGGCGGCGCCCGGAGACGCGCCAAGACCAGTGACGAGCACGGTCTCGTTGCCGGAGAGCCGCGGCTGCGGGTGCAGGAGTTCGACGACGTGCTCCGGCGTCATGCTCGCGACCGCCGTGGCCTCGTCGGTGATGCCGCGGATGGCCAGGTCGACGGCCAGCGCCGCGGCCACGCGAGCGATGGGGCGGCGCACCTGCTCCAGTCCAACGAGCGCGAGACCGTGCGGCCCGTACTCGAAGTCGACGACGACCGCGGTGCCCAGGCGACCCTCGAGCTCGGCGAGGACACCGGTGAGCATCTCCACGCCACCGGGAAGCTGGCTCAACGGATGGCCGATCGTCAGCCGCTCCCCCGACCCGCGCACGCCGTGGCGGAACGCACCGTTGGGGGCGAACTGGCCGGTGTCGGCGTCGCGGGAGTACGCGTGCCCGTGGCCCTCGTCATCGTGGTCGGTGACGACGACGGTCTCCAGGTGCAGGGCGATGGGCAGATCGGGCGGAAGGTTCTGCTTGCGGCGGGCGCGGGCCGCGCGCGGGGAGTTCCAACGCGTGAGCATGGCCGTGGCTCCCGCGGCCACCTGCTGGGAGGCCTTGAGCGGGAACGGACCGGTGCCCTTGTCCTCGCACAGGGCCAGCAGCGGGGCGATGCGTGCGGCCGGATCGGCGATGTCGAGTTCCAGCGTGCCGATGTCGTCGGCGGGAACCTCAAGTGCGTGTTCGGCGATCGTGCTCGCCGCACTCCAGAACGCTGCGGCGAGGTCGGCGGCCAT
Source organism: uncultured Bifidobacteriaceae bacterium (assembly GCA_964343995.1). GTDB lineage: Bacteria > Actinomycetota > Actinomycetes > S36-B12 > S36-B12 > JBAWXR01. The sequence continues at coordinate 5,044 of CAYFLO010000064.1, read as the reverse complement.
GCGCGGTGGGATGCCCTCGGGGATCGTCGCCCCGCGCAGTCCGATGCACACGAGATCGGCGGGGAGACCGGCTGCTTCCACCGGAGCGCTCGCCGACAGGCGCAGGAGCACCAGGCCCCCCGCTTCGGTCATCGCGCCCACGGTGCGACCGGATATCGCCTGAAGCAGCCGCACCGCGGCCTTGGCGCGATCGACGGTCGTGAAGCCAGGGACGTTGGGAACCGGGACCGTGAGGCCGGCGGCGACCGGAAGGCCGAGCCCGGCGAGGGTCTCCAGTTCGATTCCGCGCGTGCACAGCGAGCGCTCGTCGAGCCCGCGCTCCAGGCCGGCGCCGAACGGCACCAGCCCGACGTCGTCGATCAGTGGCGCGTCGGTCACGCGCCGCCCCCGGCGACGAGCCGCTCCTCGAGCTCCTCGTCCTCCTTGCGCGACATGCCGATGGTGAGCAGAAGATCCTGGTGCAGGTGCATCCACACCGTGTGGTACGAGTCGATGAGCGGCGACGCGAGCCACGCGTTGTCACCCTCGTCGAGGTTCTCCAGTGCCGTGGTGAGGCGAGCGCGGTAGCCGCCCAGGCGCGGGACGTCCTCGCCGAAGCGCTTGATGAGCGGGCCGACGGAGTCGTCGATGTCGTCGAGTCGATCGCGGATATCGGCGTCGTACGCGTCGTCGGAGTGGTCGTTGGGTGAGCCGTCAGGGCGTACCTGCCACGCGGTGCACAGGTCGCGCAGCTGGCGGTTGACCGGCAGGAACCGATGGAAGGTCGCCATCAGTCGCTCGCGCTCGGGAGCGTCGGCGGCCAGGCACAGAACGGTGCCCGCGGCCTCGGTGCCCGCGGGCGTCGGCATGATCACCGGGCCCTTGATGAGCAGGAGACCGGCATCGGCGAGCTGCTGCTGCTCCGCGGTGGCCTCGCCCCGGGCCATGCCACGGACGACGAGGGCGACGAGGGCGTCGCGCTGGGCATCGGACAGGTCGGCAGCCGACATGGGGTGTCCTTTCGCTGAGCAGGTCGAGTCGGCCAGGGGGCCGAACGGGACGGGCAGTGAGGCAGATTATGGAGAAAGGCTCAAGAAAGCCAGCGCGCCGTGGCTACGCTGACCGGGCACCCCGAGCGGGGGGTGGCCCCGGCGCCGTCGCACCGGTCTGTTCAGGAGGAACCATGAAGGCCGTCCAGATCACCAGCTGGCACTCCGACCCCGTGCTCGTCGAGGTCGACGCCCCCACGCCCGGCCCCGGCCAGGTGGTCATCAAGGTGGCCGGCGCCGGCCTGTGCCATTCGGACCTGCACCTCCTGCACGACTTCGGCGATGGCATGTTCCCGTGGGGCCCTCCGTTCACCCTGGGCCACGAGACCTCCGGCTACATCCACCAGCTCGGCGAGGGCGTGAGCGGCTGGTCGGTCGGTCAGCCCGTCGCCGTCTACGGCCCGTGGGGCTGCGGTCACTGCCCGGCGTGCGACCGCGGCCAGGACACCTACTGCTACAGCCCCCTGGAAGGCTACGGCCAGGCATTCGGCGGTGGCCTCGGAGTCGACGGCGGCCAGGCGGAGTTCATGCTCATCCCCGACGCCCGGCAGCTCGTGGCGATCCCCGACGGCATGGATCCGGTCGCGGCCGCCCCGCTCACCGACGCCGGTCTCACTCCGTACCACGCGGTCAAGCTGTCGCTGCCCAAGCTGCTTCCCGGCGCCACCGCCGTCACCATCGGCGCCGGTGGTCTTGGCCACATGGGCGTGCAGATCATCAAGGCCATGAGCGCGGCCTCGGTCATCACCCTGGATACCAAGCAGGCCGCCCTGGATCTCGCCACCGAGTGCGGGGCCGACATGGTCGTGCGGGCCGACGCCGAGGATGCCGTCGCGCAGGTGCGCGAGGCCACCAAGGGACGTGGCGCCGACGTCGTCATCGACTTCGTGGGCTCGGACGCGTCGCTGAAGACGGCCGCCGCTGTGGCATCCGTGCAGGGCGACTTCACCATCGTCGGTGTCGGTGGCGGCACGTTCCCCATGGGCCTGTTCGGCGTGCCGTACGAGTGCGCCGTGCGCTCGATCTACTGGGGCACCCGCAAGGAGCTCGCTGAGGTGCTCACCCTCGCCGCGCACGGGGATATCTCGCCGGTGTACTCCACCTACTCCCTGGACAAGGCGCTCGACGCCTACAAGGCCATGGAGGCCGGGACACTGCGCGGTCGCGCCGTCATCGCCCCGTGACGGCCACCGCCGATCCGCGGACGGCCGTGGGAGCAGTCCCGCTCAGGGCGGCACTCGAGCCGATCACGGTCGGCACGATGTCGCTGCCGCACCGCCTGTTCGTGCCCACGCACGGCGGCGGGGCCGGATCGATTACCGCGGACGATGCGCGCTTTGAGGACCTGCTGCAGTACTGGCTGGCGCGGGTGGACGACGGCTTCGCCTGGATCGGCGGGCTCACCGGACACGTCAAGCACGTGCACATCCCCGGCTTTGAGCCCACCGGCGTCGGCGCCCTGGGCAAGGAGGCCGGAATCTTCCGGCACCCGCGCTTCCACGACCGCATGAGCACGTTCGCCGAAGCCGTTCATGCTCGCGGCGGCTACCTCGGTGTGCAGCTTGTGCAGCAGGGCGGCATGCCCAGCGCTCCGTCGGCCACATTCTCCGGCTACCTGGACCACCGCGGCGTGCACGTGCTGTCGAACGACGAAGTGCGCTGGATCATCAGCGAGTACATCGCCTCCGCCGTCATGGCCGCACACGCGGGCGTGGACTCGATCGAGCTGCACGCCAACCACGACGACATGATCGAGTGGTTCCTGTCTCCGCTCACCAACCACCGCACCGACGAGTACGGCGGTTCGTATGAGAACCGGCGGCGGTTCCTGCGCGAGATCGTCGACGGCATCCGCGCGGGCATCGATCGCCCCATCACCGTGGGGCTGCGCCTGGCCCTGGACCAGGAGATGGAGGGCGGCTACGGCCTGGAGGACTGCCAGCAGCTCATGCGCTCCTTCGAGTCCGACGGCACCGTCGACTTCTTCAACCTCGATGTCGGCGGCAACTGGGGGCCGACGACCTACATCCAGCACGGCATGTACCCCGAGGCCAACTGGGCCGACCTGTGCGGTCAGGCCAAGCAGGCCACGTCGCTGCCCGTGCTCTACGTGGGCCGCGTCGTGCACCCCGAGACCGCCGAGCGGGTGATCGCCGATGGCAAGGCGGACATGGTCGGCATGGTGCGCGCTCTCATTGCCGACCCGCAGTGGTTCACCAAGACCACCGGTGGCCATGCCGACGAGGTACGTCCGTGCATCGCCCTCAATGACTGCATCCACCGCTACACGCTCGAGGGCCTGCCGTTCGGCTGCGGCACCAACCCGCGCGCCGGTCGGGAATACAAGGTGCCGATCGTGCCGGCGAGTGCGCCGGTGCGGCTGCTCGTCGTCGGCGGCGGCCCCGCCGGCATGGAGCTCGCCGCACAGGCGGCTGAGCGCGGTCACTCCGTGGAGCTGTGGGAAGCCAAGCCCGAGCTCGGTGGGCGCTTCGCCGTCGCCGCGCAGCTGCGCGCCAACGCGCCGTACCGCGACTGGATCGACTGGTCGATCGCGCGACTGCCTCGGCTGGGAGTCGACGTCTACACCGGTCGACGCGCCGACGTGCGCGCCGTGCTCGATGCGCAGGCCGACGTCGTGGCGTTCGCCACCGGCGCCCGCGGGCGCCGACCGGGGATTCCCGGGGAGTTCGCCCCGCACGTCACCGGCGCCGACGCCGTCATCCTGGGCACAGCCCGACCGCTCGGGCGCCGCGTGCTCGTCATCGCCGAGGACGACGGCCCCGCGCCGCTATCGGTGAGCGATCACCTTGCGCATCTGGGCCACGAGGTGCGGCTGGCCTTCCGCACCCCCGGTCCGTCGCCGCTGGTGGGCAAGTACTCAGTGGGCGCGATGCTCGCGAGCCTGGACGAGGCCGGCGTGGAGATCCTGCAGAACGCGCGCGCCATCGAGATCCATGCCGACCGCGTTGACTTCGCCCATGCCTACAGCGGCCGACGCTTCACCGTCGACGGGGTCGACTCGGTGGTCCTGGTGACCGGCGGTATCGGCAACGATGCGCTCTACCGAGCCGTGCGCACGCATCATCCGCGCACACACCTGCTCGGCGACGCCTTCGCCCCTCGGCGGATGACCTTCGCCACCCGCCAGGCCTTCGAGCTCGCGCAGACGCTCTAGGCGCCTGCGCGAGCACGGCCTGCAATTGCTAAGCGGTCGCCAGCACCTCGACCACACCGGTCGCGCCATTGACGCGGATGGTGTCGCCCGTGGCCAGGATGTCGGTGGCGCCGGGAATGCCGCCCACACACGGGATACCGAGCTCACGCGCGACGATCATCGCGTGCGAGCCCATCGACCCGGTGTTGACGACGACGCCGCCGGCGACCATGAACAGCGGGGTCCACGACGGGTCGGTCTGCGGCGCCACGAGGATCTCGCCGGGCTGGAAGTCGGAGATCGCGTCGGTCGACAGCACCACGCGGACCGTTCCCTCGACGATGCCCTGCGACGAGGCCGCGCCCGTGAGTGTGTCGCCAGCCTTGGCACGCGCTGCCTTCGAGGCACCCTTGCGCGGCAGTGACGCCAGCGGCGGGATCCCCTTGGAACTGTCGATGAAGGTGGGGATGTCGAGATCCCACAGTTCCTTCCAGGCCTTCTCGCGATCGCGCACGGCGCCCACGACGGCGGGAGTGCCGCCGAGGGCGAGGGCGTCGAGCTCGCCGTCGAGGGCCATGTAGATCTGGCCCGGGTGCTCCAGCACGCCGTCGGCGGTGAGACGACGACCGAGCTCGAGCAGCGCCATGCGCGCCTCATTCATGATCTTGATGCACGAGGACTTCCCGCTCTCGCGCCAGCCGGCGAAGCGACGAGCCGAGGCGATGGCCCCGCGGAAGGCACCCTCGGTGGCGGGATCCATGCCCTCGGTGGCCTCGAGCATCGCGCGATCGGTGGCGGCCGCATGCTGCGCCTGCTTGGCGTGCGGGGAGTCCTCGTCGGGAAGCTGACGCATGCGGTCGAT
>CAYFLO010000063.1:0-8259 GCA_964343995.1 uncultured Bifidobacteriaceae bacterium | reverse complement strand
GAGCAGTCTGGCAGACGGGGGGCGTACTCACGAGTCGGCCGCGCCCGACGGGCGCCCTCGCTCAATTGCGCTACGGTGGCGTTTCGTAATCGAGGTGCCCGTGTCGGCACGGCGCCCATCAGGCGGCAGGGAAAGAGGGACGAGTGATGGACAACTCCTGGATGACCTCCGGAGCCGGGCACCCACGCCGCTGGGCGATCCTGGCGGTGCTCGTCATCAGCCTGCTCGTGGTGGTCCTGGACAACACCGTCCTGAATATCGCCCTGCCCACGATCCAGAAGGACCTCAACGCCACCCCGAGCCAACTGGTGTGGGCGATCGACTCCTACATCCTGGTGTTCGCCTCGCTGCTGTTCACCTGGGGCGTGATCGGCGACCGCATCGGCCGCAAGAAGGTGCTCATGATCGGCCTGGCGGTCTTCGGCATCGCCTCGGCCATCTGCGCGTTCTCGGTCTCGTCCGGCATGCTCATCGCCTTCCGCGCCGCCATGGGCATCGGTGGCGCCGCGGTCCTGCCCATCACCCTGGCGATCATCACGGTCGTCTTCCCGCCGCACGAGCGCGGCAAGGCCATCGGCGCCTGGGCCGGAGCGGTCGGTGCCGCGGTGGCCCTGGGGCCAGTGCTCGGCGGCCTGCTTCTCCAGCACCCGTCCTGGACGAACTGGCTCACCGGCAACGACTGGGGCTCGGTCTTCCTCATCAACGTCCCGATCGTCATCGTCGGCCTGGTGCTCATCTGGCGGATCGTTCCCGAGAGTCGCAATCCGCAGCCGCGCGAGCTCGACATCCCCGGCCTGCTCATGTCGATCGCGGGCCTGTTCGCCCTCATCTACGGCATCATCCAGGCGTCGTCGACCCACGACTGGCTCGCACCCTCGGTCATCATCCCGATCATCATCGGCGTGGCGATCATCGCCGTCTTCCTCGTGCTCGAGGCACGCAGCACGCATCCGAGCTTCGACGTCTCGCTGTTCAAGAACCGCGGCTATGCCGTGAGTCTCTCGGCGGTCTCACTGTCGTTCTTCGCGCTGTCGGGCATCACCTTCACCCTGCCGTTCTACCTGCAGATCATCCGCGGCTACGAGGTGATCATCGCGGGCGTGTGCTTCCTGCCGTTCGCGATTGGGCAGCTGCTCGCAGCCCCGCAGAGCGCGCGCCTGGTGGCTCGGTTCGGCTACCGCGCGGTGATGTCGACGGGTCTGTTCGTCGTCGCCCTGTCGCTGTTCCTGCTGGCCCATCTGGAGGAGACCACCGCGCTGTGGGCGGTCCTGTCCGGCTTCTTCCTGTTCGGCCTGGGCATGGGCTGCGTCATCGCTCCGGGATCGACGGTGCTGCAGAACGTCCTGCCGCTGGCCCGCGCCGGAGCCGGCTCGGCCGTGCAGAACACCGTGCGCCAGGTGGGCGGTGCCCTGGGCATCGCCATCATCGGCACGATCCTGGCCAACCAGTACGCGTCGAACGTGTCCACCGCGCTGTCGTCGCTGCCCACGCAGTTCCCGCAGGCGGCCAAGGACGCGGCGTCGCAGAGCCTGGTCGCCTCGGTCGGCGTGATTGAGCAGGGGGTCGCCCACGGGCTGCCCCAGACAATGGCCGACCAGCTGCGCGAGGGCGCCTACGCGGCGTTCATCTCCGCGTCGCACGTGACGTCGTACGTGTCGTTCGCGATCATCCTGGTTGCCGGCCTCATCGTGCTATTCCTGCTGCCGCGCATCCAGCCGCCGAGCGCCAAGCCGGTGGCCCCGCAGAGCAGCACCGACCGCCTGGTCGAGGAGGAGGTCGCGGCCTACCCGGCGGAGGCGGCGCAGGAGTCGCGTGCGGGCGAGGGCGACACCGACGGCACGGCCGCCCCGCGAGGTTGACGATGCCGGCCACCCTGGCTCCCCGCAGCAAGGGCCGTCCGCGCGACGAACGCCGTGACGACGCCATCACCGGCGCGGCTGTCCACGAGTTGGCCGACCACGGCTTCGGCCGGTTCGCCGTCGAGGCCGTGGCCGAGCGCGCGGGCGTGGCCAAGACGACGGTCTACCGGCGCTTCCCGTCGCGCACGGCCCTGCTGGCCGCAGCCCTGGAGAGCCTGAATGAGGACCTGCCCGATCTCCCGCCGCCCGGCCCGGTGCGCGAGCGGCTTGCTCTTGTTCTGGGTGCCCTCACTACCGGCCAGGTCGGCGTGCGCATGCGCATCCTGGAGCAGGCGCAGGCCTCCGACGACCCCACGGTGCTGCCGCTGGTCGATGGTCTGGTCATCGCGCCGCGACGGGCGCTCGTGCGTGCGATCGTCGTTGACGCCGTTGCGTCGGGGGAACTGCGCGCCGGCATCGACATCGATGCGGCCCTGGCCTGTCTCGTCGGACCGATGCTGCTGCTGCGGTCGTGACGCCGAGTGGGGTGCGCTGGCGACCTCACGCCGGGCGATCTGCTCGACGTCGTCCTCGATGGGCTAGGAGCCCGCTGACTCCCGCCATCGGTTGGTGATCGGCAGGCGCCGGTCGCGTCCGAACGCCCGCGGCGTGATCTTGGTGCCCGGCGGGTACTGGCGCCGCTTGTACTCGGCCAGGTCGGTGAGCCGCAGCACGCGTTCGACCAAAGCACGGTTGTGGCCTGCGGCCACGAGCTCGGCGGCACTGCGGTCACCGGCGACGTAGGCCTCAAGCACCGCGTCGAGCAGCGTGTAGTCGGGAAGGGAGTCCTGGTCGAGCTGGCCCGGACGCAGTTCGGCGCTCGGTGGCTTGTCGATGCTGTTCGGCGGGATCGGCGGTGTGGTGCCGTGCTCGGTCGCGTGCGCATTGCGCCACCGGGCCAGTTCCCACACCAGGGTCTTGGGCTCGTCCTTGATCGGCGCGAAGCCGCCGACGGCATCGCCGTAGATCGTGGAGTAGCCCACGGACAGCTCGCTCTTGTTGCCGGTGGCGAGCACGAGGTGCCCCTCGGCATTGGAGATGCCCATGAGCGTGGTGCCACGGATGCGCGCCTGCAGGTTCTCTTCGGCCAGACCGGAGAGTCCCAGGCTGGACTGGTAGGCATCGAACATGGGGGCGATGGGCACATCGCGGATCGCCAGCCCGGTGCGGGCGGCGAGATCGTGCGCGTCGGCGACGGAGTGCTCGGAGGAGTAGCGGCTCGGCATGGCGACCCCGAAGACGCGGTCAGCGCCAAGCGCGTCGACGGCCAGGGAGGCGACGACCGCGGAGTCGATGCCGCCGGAAAGCCCCAGGAGCACCGAGGCGAAGCCGTTCTTGGCCACGTAGTCGGCCAGGCCGAGCACGAGGGCGGCGTGCACCTCGGCGAGGGCCGACAGGCGCGGCGCCGCGGACTGGGGCGGTGCCTGCGTGTCGACGACGGTGAGGTGCGACACGAACTGCGGGGCCCGGGCCAGCACCGTGCCGTCGGCACGCACCACCATCGAGTCTCCGTCGAACACCAATTCGTCCTGGGCGCCCACGAGATTGACGTAGGCCAGGGTGCAGCCGGCCTCGCGGGCGCGGGTGCGCGCCAACTGCAGGCGCACGTCGTCCTTGTCGCGCTCATACGGCGAGGCGTTGATGACGGCGAGCAGGTCGACCCCGGCCTCGCGCGCCCACTGCACCGGTCCGCCGTCCTGCCACAGGTCCTCGCAGATCGCCAGCATGACGCGGGTGCCGTCGACGTCGACGGTCACGGGAGTGTCACCGGCCACGAAGTAGCGGGCTTCGTCGAAGACGCCGTAGTTGGGCAGGTGGTGCTTGACGTAGCGGGCCAGAATCCGTCCGTCGCGCAGCACGGCCGCGGCGTTGACGGGCGCGCGGCGCGGGCGCCCGGCCCGAGGGGTGTCGTCGTCGTCGAGGACGTCCAAGCAGCCCACGACCGCCGTCACACCCGCGAGGTCGGCCAGCGACGCGGCCAGGGAGTCCAGGGCGGCTCGCGCGGCGTCCTGGAACGACGGGCGCAGGGCGAGGTCCTCGATGGGGTAGCCGGTGAGCGCCATCTCCGGCAGGAGCACCAGGCGCGCGCCCCGGCGGGCGGCCTCGCGCACGGACTGCTCGATGAGGGCGGCGTTGCCCGCGAGGTCGCCCACGACCGGATTGACCTGCGCCAGGGCGATCTGCACCACGGCGCGACCCTACCCGCGCGCGTTTTACCCCGGCGTAACACGTGGGGGGCCACGATGGGGTCATGGACAAGCAGGCTGAGTTCGTCCTTCGGACCATCGAGGAGCGCGACATCCGCTTCGTGCGGCTGTGGTTCACCGACGTGCTGGGCACCTTGAAGTCGGTGGCGATCGCTCCCGCTGAGCTCGAGGGCGCCTTCAGTGAGGGCATCGGGTTCGACGGCTCCGCAATCGAAGGCTTCGCCCGCGTGTACGAGTCCGACATGATCGCCAAGCCCGACCCGTCGACCTTCGCGCTGCTGCCATGGCGCAGCGAGGGTCCGGGAGTGGCCCGCATCTTCTGCGACATCCTCATGCCCGACGGCTCGCCGTCGTACGCCGATCCGCGGTTCGTCCTCAAGCGCGCACTGGCCAAGGCCGCCGATCTCGGCTTCACCTTCTACACGCACCCGGAGGTGGAGTTCTACCTGTTCGAGGGGCACCCCGAGCCGGGGCGCACGCCGGTGCCGGTCGACAGCTACGGCTACTTCGACAACGCCCCGCACGGCGTGGGCCACGACTTCCGCCGCCAGGCAATCACCATGCTGGAGCAGATGGGCATCTCGGTGGAGTTCAGCCACCATGAAGGCGGCCCGGGTCAGCAGGAGATCGACCTGCGCTACGCCGACGCCCTCACCACCGCCGACAACCTCATGACCTTCCGCCTGGTCGTGCAGGAGGTCGCCCTCGACCAGGGCCTGTACGCCACGTTCATGCCCAAGCCGCTGCGCGACCACCCCGGCTCCGGCATGCACACGCATCTGTCGCTCTTCGAGGGCGACCAGAACGCCTTCTTCGAGGCGGGCGCGGAGTTCCAGCTGTCGAAGGTGGCCCGCTCCTTCATCGCCGGCATCCTGGCCCACGCACCGGAGATCACCGCGGTGACCAACCAGTGGGTCAACTCCTACAAGCGACTTGCCGGAGGCGCCGAGGCGCCGGCCTGGATCTGCTGGGGCCACAACAACCGCTCCGCACTCATTCGCGTGCCGATGTACAAGCCGGCCAAGGGCAACAGCACCCGCATCGAGTTCCGCTCCCTGGACAGTGCAGCCAACCCCTACCTCGCCTTCGCCGTGCTGCTCCAGGCCGGCCTGGACGGCATCGAGAAGGGCATGGACCTGCCGCGCGGCTCCGAGGACGACGTGTGGGCACTGTCGGAGGGCGAGCGACTGGCGCTGGGGATGAAGCCGCTGCCGGGCAGCCTGGAGGAGGCCATCACCGTGATGGAGCGCTCCGAGCTCGTCGCCGAGACCCTCGGGGAGCATGTCTTCGACTTCTTCCTGCGCAACAAGCGGGCCGAGTGGGACGAATACCGCCGCCAGGTGACCGCCTGGGAGCTCGACCGCTACCTTCCCCGTCTGTGACCGTACTCGCGATCCAGAACGACCCGACCGATCCGCCGCTCCTCATCGGAGACTGGCTGGACGAGGCGGGGGTGCCCTACACCGTGCTGCGTGCCGACGAGGGCCAGCCGGTGCCGCGCGCGGTTCCCGACGGAGTCACCGGGGTCATCGCCCTGGGCGGGGAGATGGGCGCCCACGATGACGATGTCGCTCCCTGGCTCGCCGATGAGCGCGCACTGCTCGTCGATGCCGTCGACCGTGGCATCCCGGTGCTGGGGGTGTGCCTGGGCGGACAACTGCTCGCGGCGGCCACCGGCGGACGGGTGACGCTGGGCCCGGTCACCGAGATCGGATGCGTGCGGGTTCACCTCACGGACGCGGGTGCCAACGACCCCGTGACGGCGTCGCTCCTGGTCGGCGACGACGGTCGCGCACCGGCCGCCCAGTGGCACCAGGACAACATCGTCGAACTGCCCCCCGGCGCTGACCTGCTCGTCACAGGCGATGCCTGTCGGGTGCAGGGATTTCGTATCGGAGGAACCGCGTACGGCCTGCAGTTGCATCCTGAACTCGACGCCGACACCTTCGCGCAGTGGGCGGCGATGTCCGGCGATGCGGCTCTTCGGCGCTCGGGCGTTGATCCGGACGCCGTGACCGCCGAGGTGGTGGCGCAGGAGCACGAAATGGCGCGCGCCTGGAGGCCGGTGGCCCTGGCCTGGGCTGCGCTCGTGCGCGACCGCGCGCAGGCATGATCGAACGCGTCGGCACCGACGCCGGACGCCTGGCGCGCCTGGGGTTCGTCGATGTCGATCGGACGGCGCGGCTGCTCGCCGCACCGCGCCTGGCCGCACTCATCGACGCCACGGTGCGCGATCATGGGGCCGTCGATCACGCCCCTGACGTGGCAGACGACCTCATCGCCGATCTGGGCACGGCCGCCGACCCGGACCAGGCGCTCACCCTGCTGGACCGCATTGCCAGCGGGTACCCCGACCCCGCATGGACACGCCTGGCGTCGGCGATCACGGCCGATCGGCTCGTGGGGCGCCGACTCATCGACGTGCTGGGGATGTCGGAGACGCTGGGCGACTTCATCGCCCGCCATCCGGACGCCTGGCAGGTGCTCGCCGACTCCGAGGTGCTTGCGCAGGCACCGTCCGGGCGCGAGGTCACTGCGGCCCTGCTCACGGCGGTCGGCGCGACCCCGGGTGCACCGGCGCCGGTGGCGGCGGGCTCCGGTGTGGAGCAGCTCGACGCACTGCGCGTGGCCTACCGCACCGCACTGCTGGGCATCGCGGCGCGCGACCTCAGTGGCATGGCGCCCATGGAGAGCGTGGCCGCGTGGCTGTCCGATCTTGCGGACGCGGTGCTGGAGGCTGCCTTGGCCATCGCTCGGGCGGGGGTGGGCGACGCGCACGACACCTGCCGACTGGCCGTCATCGGCATGGGCAAGTGCGGAGCGCGCGAGTTGAACTACGTCAGCGATGTCGATGTCATCTTCGTCACCGATGCCGCCGACGAAGCTCAGATGGGTGTGGCCACGGCGCTGGCCACCGGGCTCATGCGCGCCTGCAGCACGTCAACGGCGGAGGGCAGCATCTGGGAGGTCGATGCCAACCTGCGCCCCGAGGGGCGCCAGGGCACGCTCGTGCGCACGGTCGGCTCGCATGTCGACTACTACGAGCGCTGGGCGAAATCGTGGGAGTTCCAGGCGCTGCTCAAGGCGCGCCCCTCCGCGGGGGACCGCGCACTCGGCGAGGAGTACGTGGCCGCGGTGCAGCCGTTCGTCTGGCGTGCTGCCGGGCACCCGGACTTCATCACGGACGCGCAGTCGATGCGGCGCCGCGTCGAGAGCACGATTCCGGCGAAGCTCGCCGACCGCGAGCTCAAGCTCGGCCCCGGCGGCCTGCGCGACGTGGAGTTCTCCGTGCAACTGCTCCAACTCGTGCACGGGCGCTCCGACGTCATGCTGCGCAGCGCGTCGACCCTCACCGCGTTGGAGGCGCTGGCGACCTGGGGCTACGTGGGGCGCTCCGATGCCGCGACCCTCGCCGAGGCCTACCGGTTCCTGCGCACGCTGGAGCACCGGCTGCAGTTGCATCGCCTGCGGCGCACGCACACCATGCCCGACGACGAGGCTGCACTGCGTCGCCTCGGGCGCTCGATGGGCTTTCGGCAGTCGCCTGTCGACGACCTGCTCGCCCAGTGGCGGCGGCAGGCCCGCGAGGTGCGCCGCATCCACGAGAAACTCTTCTACCGCCCGCTGCTGCAGGCGGTGGCGCGTCTGGATCCCGGCGAGGCACGGCTGTCGCTGGAGGCCGCCGGGGATCGGCTGGAGGCACTGGGCTACCTGGACCCGCAGGGCGCGATTCGGCACCTGCAGGCGCTCACCTCCGGGGTGAGCCGGCGCGCAGCCATCCAGCGCACCCTGCTGCCGGTCATGCTCGGCTGGTTCGCTGACGCCCCGGACCCCGACTCCGGACTCCTGGGCTTCCGTCGGGTGAGCGACGAACTCGGGTCCACGCACTGGTACCTGGGTCTGCTGCGCGATGAGTCCACCGCGGCCGAGCGCCTGGCCCGCATCCTGGGCACGAGCCGCTACCTCACCGGGCTGCTCCTGCACGCGCCGGACTCCGTCGGGCTGCTGGCACACGATTCTGAACTCGAGGCGCGGTCGGCGGACGCGCTGCTGGCCGAGGTGGCCGCCGTCATCGACCGGCACGAGTCACCGGACCAGGCGGTCGCGGCGATCCGGGCCATGCGTCGACGTGAGCTCTTCCGCAACGGCGCGGC
>CAYFLO010000062.1:5116-8343 GCA_964343995.1 uncultured Bifidobacteriaceae bacterium | reverse complement strand
AAGACCTGCCGCTGTCCGGCTATGTGGAACGCATTCTTGCGCGGCTCTACGCCGATGATGCGGAGCCGGCGCGTGAGGTGCTCGTCGCTGAGCTTCCCGACGACGCCGAATCATGGGCTCAGTGGCTGGGCGAGAGGCGGGGGAGCAGAGTGACCCTTCGGATCCCGCAGCGCGGCGACAAGAAGGCGCTCATGGAGACTGCCCAAACCAATGCACGCGGAGTTCTGGACCGCCACACCGCGCATCGCACAAGCGATCTCACCACGCGAAGCCAGGCACTTCGAGAACTGCAGGACTACCTCGGACTGGCTGAATCCCCGCTTCGGATCGAATGCCTGGACATCTCCACGCTTCAGGGCACCGACACGGTGGCGTCACTGGTGGTGTTTGAGGACGGGCTGCCGCGCACGTCGGACTACCGCACGTTTGCCATCCGGACGGCAGGGGCGGACGACACGGCTGCCGTGCACGAGGTGGTTCAGCGTCGGTTCCGCGACACCGATCCCGTCGCTGACGAGCCGGACACTGCACCGAAGCGATTCCGATATCTGCCCTCCCTGCTCGTCGTCGACGGAGGAGCCCCGCAGGTGCGGGCCGCGCAGGATGCGCTCATGGCGCTGGGCAAGGGTGATCTCGCCGTGGTGGGTCTGGCCAAGCGTCTGGAGGAGGTGTGGATCCCCGATCAGAGCGAGCCGGTCATCCTGCCCCGGACGAGCGAGGCGCTCTACCTGCTCCAGCGCATCCGCGATGAGGCCCATCGCACGGCCATTGCCTTTCATCGCAAGCGTCGTGCTCGCCGCATGACGGCATCACGGCTGGACTCGATCCCCGGCCTGGGTCCGGCCAGGGCCAAGGCTCTCCTTGAGCATTTCGGCTCGGTGGCCAAGATCGCCGAGGCCGATGCAGATTCCCTGTGTGGAGTCCCCGGGATCGGTCCGGCCCTGGCGGCCGCCATCGTGACCGCGATGAGCGAGGATGGACCTGCCCGGGGAGAGGAGCGCCGATGACCGAGCAGCCGCAGCACGGCTTGCAGTTGGTGCTCGTCACCGGGATGTCCGGCGCCGGTCGGTCGACCGCAGCCCGAACCCTGGAAGATCTGGGCTGGTTCGTCATCGACAACATCCCACCCTCGCTGCTGCCGTCGGCCGTCGACCTGGCCCGTCGTACCCCCGATGTCGACCGGGTGGCCGTCGTTCTGGACGCCCGCGGCGGTTCGTACTTCCGCACTCTGTCATCCGTCATGCAGGCCCTTCCGCGCGACGGAGTCGACGTCCGCACCGTCTTCCTGGAGGCGTCCGACGAGGCCCTCGTGCGCCGCTTTGAGAGTTCTCGTCGACCCCATCCTCTCCAGCATGGCCAGCGGATTATCGATGGACTTGTGCACGAGCGCGCGCTCGTAGCGGACCTACGGGCGATGGCCGACCTAGTCATCGACACCACGTCGTTGAACATCCACGACCTACGTCGACGCATTGAGGAGGCGTTCGCGCCCGCGACGCCCGAACAGGTCGCCTGCACGGTGATGTCCTTCGGGTTCAAGTACGGAATTCCCATTGATGCCGACCTGGTCGCGGATGCGCGCTTCCTGCCCAACCCCTACTGGGATGAGAAGCTGCGGCCGCTGAGCGGCCAGGACGGTGCGGTCGCGCAGGACGTGCTCGGTCGACCAGGAGCGCAGGAATTCCTCGACGCCTACAGCCGTCTCGTCGATGTCACGTGCGCGGGTTACGTCCGCGAGGGGAAGCGTTACGTCACCGTTGCCATCGGCTGCACAGGCGGACGGCATCGCAGCGTCGCCCTGGCCGAAGCGCTTGCCTCCCGCCTACGGCGCGAGGGCATGCCGGTGTCGGTGCTCCACCGTGACCTGGGGCGTGAGTGAGCGGTCGACGTGTGCTGCCTCGCGGACGTCGCGGCTGGCGGGTGGTGGCCCTCGGGGGCGGTCATGGGCTTGCGGCGACCCTCTCCGCGTTGAGGCGCGTGACGGACGACATCACCGCGGTGGTGACCGTGGCCGACAACGGAGGATCCAGCGGTCGGCTTCGCGAGGAGTTCGGCACCCCGCCCCCGGGGGATCTGCGGATGGCCTTGGCGGCCCTGTGCGGCGACGACACCTGGGGGCGAACCTGGGAGCGAGTTATCCAGCACCGGTTCGGTGGATCGGGCGACCTTGCTGGCCATTCCCTGGGGAACCTGCTCATCACCGCCCTGTGGGAGGAGACCGGCGACATCGTCACCGGTCTTGAATGGATGGCCGCTCTTCTCGAAGCGCAGGGTCGCGTTCTGCCGTGCACCACGGTGCCGCTGACCATTCAGGCCCGCGTGCGCGGGCACGATCCCGCTCGACCCGATGACGTCACGATCGTTCGCGGACAGGCCGAGGTAGCCACCACTCCTGGGTTCGTGGAGGAACTCTCGGTCGATCCACCGCACCCTCCTGCCTGTGCCGAAGCGCTGCTGGCGATTGCCGAAGCGGACGCCATCGTGCTGGGCCCCGGATCGTGGTTCACAAGCGTTATCACCCATCTGGTCATCCCGGAGATCGCTGAGGCCATCGCCGCCAGTGATGCCTTGCGGGTCGTCGTGCTCAATCTCAACCCTCAGGTGGGGGAGACGTCAGGATTCGCGGCCCACACCTACCTGGAGGTCCTGCGTGACTATGTGCCGCAGGTCGATGTCGTCATCGCCGATCGACGCCATGTCGATGATCTGGAACTCCTTGAGGCCCACGCGCGCAATCTGGGGGCGCACGTGGTCCTGGCCGATGTCGCCGGGACGGGGCGGCGCGGAGCCGGTCAGCACGACCCGCAGCGGCTCGCGGTAGCGTTCGACTCGCTTGTGACCGCACCACGCTCGAACGGAGCCCCGTGATGGCGATGACCGCCGCCGTGAAGGATGAGCTCAGTCGCGTCGAGAGTGCCAAGGTGTGCTGCCGCAAGGCGGAGGTGTCCACCCTGCTGCGCTTTGCCGGGGGACTCCATATCGTCTCCGGTCGGATCGTGGTCGAGGCCGATCTCGACGCGGGCGCCATCGCCCGTCGCCTCAAGAAGGACATCTTCGAGGTCTACGGGCACGACAGCGAGATCCATGTCGTTCATCCCGGTGGCCTGCGCAAGGGCACCCGGTACCTCCTGCGCGTCGTCGACGGCGGCGAGGCGCTGGCCCGCCAGACCGGCATGGTCGATGGCGGCGGACGTCCCGTCCGCGGTCTGCCACCGGCCATCGTCTCC
>CAYFLO010000062.1:0-5106 GCA_964343995.1 uncultured Bifidobacteriaceae bacterium | reverse complement strand
GACGATGGCCGGTGGCAGACCGCGGACCGGACGACCGCCGCCATCGTCTCCGGCGCGATGTGCGACTGCGAAGCGGCCTGGCGGGGGGCGATTCTCGCCCACGGCTCGCTCACCGAGCCGGGACGTTCCTCGTCGCTTGAGATCACCTGCCCCGGCCCCGAAGCGGCTCTCGCCCTCGTGGGCGCCGCTCGCCGCATGGGCATCTCCGCGAAATCCCGCGAGGTGCGCGGAGTCGATCGCGTGGTCATTCGCGACGGCGATGCCATCGGCGCGATGCTCACCCGGCTGGGAGCCCACGAATCGGTCCTCGCGTGGGAGGAACGGCGCATGCGCCGGGAGGTCCGGGCCACGGCCAACCGGCTCGCGAATTTTGACGACGCCAACCTGCGGCGCTCCGCACGCGCGGCAGTGGCTGCGGGCGCGAGGGTTCAGCGGGCCCTGGAGATCCTGGGCGATGAGGTCCCCGACCACCTGGTCGAGGCCGGGCGGCTGCGGGTCGAGCACCAGCAGGCCAGCCTGGAGGAGCTTGGTGCCCTGGCCGACCCTCCCATGACCAAGGACGCGATCGCCGGACGGATCCGAAGGCTCCTGGCCCTGGCGGACAAACGGGCCAGCGACCTCGGCATTCCGGACACCGAAGCGGCCCTCGGCCCCGATGTGGCCCCCTGACCGGTCCCGTCTGCCTCATCTGCCACGGCCGCCCGTAAGCGGTTTCATGGGTTGCCGGCGTCCTCGCTAGACTTCGGCCGCCCCGATCGGGGCACGTCGAGAACGAGGAGCCCCACGTGACTGTCAAGGTCGGCATCAACGGATTCGGCCGGATCGGCCGCAACTTCTTCCGCGCCCTGATTGCCAGCGGTGCCGATGTCGAGGTTGTGGGAATCAACGATCTCACCGACACCACGACCCTTGCCCACCTGCTGAAGTACGACAGCATCCTGGGCCGGCTCGGGCACGATGTGAAGGCCGGCGAGGGCAGCATCATCGTCGATGGTCGAACCATCCCCGTCTTCGCCGAACGCGATCCTGCCGCCCTGCCGTGGGCCAAGGTGGGCGCCGACATCGTCATCGAATCGACGGGCTTCTTCACCAAGGCGTCTGACGCCGGCAAGCATGTGACCGCGGGCGCCAAGAAGGTCATCATCAGCGCTCCGGCCACCGATGAGGACATCACCATCGTCATGGGCGTGAACGACGGCGATTACGACCCGGCGAAGCACACGATCATCTCCAACGCCTCATGCACGACCAACTGCCTGGCGCCCATGGCCAAGGCCATCGACGACGCGTTCGGAATCGAGCGCGGGCTCATGACCACCATTCACGCCTACACGAACGACCAGAACATCCTGGACTTCCCGCACAAGGACCTGCGTCGCGCTCGAGCGGCCGCCCTCAACATGATCCCCACCAGCACCGGTGCGGCGAAGGCCATTGGGCTGGTGATGCCGGAGATGAAGGGCAAGCTCGATGGCTACGCCATGCGCGTGCCGGTCCCGACCGGGTCGGCCACGGACCTCACCGTGATCCTGAAGAAGCCCGCCACCAAGGACGAGGTCAACGCCGCGGTGCGCAAGGCCGCCGAGGGTCCGCTGAAGGGCATTCTCGTCTACACCGAGGACCCGATCGTCTCGACCGACATCGTCACCGATCCCGCGTCGTGCACCTTCGACGCGACCATGACGAACGTCAGCGGCAATCTGGTCAAGGTGCTCGGCTGGTACGACAACGAGTGGGGCTACAGCAACCGCCTGGTGGACCTGGTCGGCCTCGTCGGGTCGAAGCTCTAGTCGATGCGCAGTCTGGACGACCTCGACGTCGCCGGTCGCACGGTGCTCGTCCGAGCCGACTTCAACGTGCCTTTGGCGGACGGGCCGAATGGTCGTGTCATCACCGATGACGGGCGCATCCGTGCAGCCCTGCCGACCATCACCTGGCTTCGTCAGCACGGTGCCCGCGTTGTCCTCGTCTCGCACCTGGGGCGTCCTAAGGGTGCCCCGATCCCCGAGGCCACTTTGGCACCGGTTGCGGCGCGACTGACGGAGGTTCTGGGAGCCCCCGTCGTCCTCATCCCCGATCTGCAATCGGCGCCCGCGGCTATCGCTGGACTTCCGGCCGACGGGATCGCGCTGCTGGAGAACATCCGTTTCGATCCGCGCGAGACCAGCAAGGACCCCGCGCAACGAGCGACTCTTGCGGCCGAGCTAGCGGCGTTGGCCGATGCGTATGTGTCGGATGGATTCGGCGTTGTCCATCGCGAGCAGGCATCGGTGAGCGATGTGGCCCGCCTGCTTCCGAGCGCAGCAGGCCGCCTCGTGCACGCCGAGGCCAGCGTCTTCCGATCGATCCTCGACAACCCGGCTCGTCCGTTCGTGGTCATTCTGGGTGGATCCAAGGTGAGCGACAAGCTTGGAGTGATCGGCAACCTCATTCCTCGGGTGGACCGCCTGCTCATCGGTGGCGGTATGGCGTTCACCTTCCTCGCTGCGCAGGGACACCCGGTCGGGGCGTCACTGCTGGAGAGCGACCAGCTCGACACGGTTCGGGGCTTCCTGACGCAAGCGGCCGAGCGGGGCGTCACCATCGAACTGCCCATCGACGTGGTTGTGGCCGATCGCTTTGCTGCGGACGCCGACGTGCAGATCGTCCCTGCCGACGCCATCCCGGAGGGCTGGATGGGCCTGGACATCGGCCCCGCCACTCGCGAGGCCTTCGCCAGCCGCATCGCCGAAGCCGGCACGGTGGTCTGGAACGGTCCGATGGGCGTCTTCGAGATGCCGGCCTTCGCCGCCGGCACCCGAGCGGTCGCCGAAGCCATGGCGTCAAGCGATGCGACAACGGTCATCGGCGGCGGTGACTCCGCCGCGGCCGTGCGACTCCTGGGCGTGGACGAGGCACGGTTCACCCACATCAGTACCGGCGGGGGCGCCAGTCTGGAATTTCTCGAGGGTCGGGAGCTTCCCGGTCTCGTCGCCTTGGAGGAGAGCGCCTGATGGCCGACCGCAAGCCGATCATCATCGGCAACTGGAAGATGAACCTCAATCATTTCGAGGCCATCGCCCTGGTGCAGAAGCTCGCCTTCGCGCTCAACGAGGGCGACTACGACGTCGTTGATGTTGCGGTACTGCCCCCCTTCACCGACATCCGCTCCGTGCAGACGCTCGTGGAAGGCGATCGCTACGCCATCGCCTACGGGGCGCAGGACCTGTCACCGAATGATTCCGGTGCCTTCACCGGTGACATCAGCGGTGCCATGCTGGCGCGCCTCGGATGCACCTATGTGGCCGTCGGGCACAGCGAGCGACGCGAGTACCACCAGGAAGATGACGCGACGGTCAATGCAAAGGCGCGCGCCGCTCTGCGGCATGGGCTAGTGCCGGTGATCTGCGTGGGCGAAGGCCGGGAGGTCCGTGAGGCGGGAGACCAGGTTCCGCATGTGCTGGCTCAGATTGACGGTTGCCTGGCGGAGCTCACCGCCGATCAGGTGTCGTCGCTGGTTATCGCCTATGAGCCGGTGTGGGCGATCGGCACTGGTCTCGTGGCCACACCGGAGGACGCCCAGGAGGTGTGCCAGGCCATCCGAGCCCGGGTGAAGGAGCTCATGGGTGCCACGACCGCGGCCGCGGTACGGATCGTCTACGGGGGATCGGTCAAGGCGTCCAATATCGCCGGGATCATGGCCCAGGCTGATGTCGACGGGGCATTGGTCGGCGGCGCCAGCCTTGACCCGGACGAATTCGTCGGCATCGTCCGCTACCGCCTGCACCCTGAGCCGGGTCAGGCCTGAGGCTTGCTATCCTCAAGACCCCCCACAGCGGAGAAGGCATGATCACGGCACTCACCATCGCCCTGGCAGTCATCCTGGTCATCACCAGTGTGCTGCTGATCGTGCTCATCCTCCTGCACCGGGGCAAGGGGGGAGGCCTGTCGGACCTCTTCGGCGGCGGTGTCAGCTCCTCCATCGGCGGATCGTCGGTTGCCGAGCGCAATCTTGATCGACTCACGGTGGGGATCGCGCTCATCTGGGCCGCATGCGTCATCGCCTTTGGTCTTCTCGTCTCCGCCAAACCCTGATCCACACCACTCACCCGGGCCCGTACGGGCACTGACGCACGACAACGGAGGACACGTGGCCGGAGGAAGCGCGATTCGCGGCAGCCGGGTGGGCGCTGGCCCGATGGGCGAAGCCGAGCGCGGTGAAGCGGCTCCCCGGATGTGGGTGTCGTTCTGGTGCTCGCGTGGGCATGAGTCGCGACCGAGTTTCGCCAGTGATGCGGCGATCCCTGAGGAGTGGGACTGCCCGCGCTGCGGCCTCCCCGCCGGTCCGGACAAGGACAACCCGCCCGCTCCGCCCAAGATCGAGCCTTACAAGACCCACCTGGCCTATGTGAAGGAACGTCGTTCCGATGAGGACGGCGCCGCGATCCTGGCTGAGGCCCTGGACAAGATCCGTCTGAAGTAGGTCAGGCCTCGACGCGGCCGAAATCGGCCGGAAGGTCGCTCGCGGCGGCCTCGTCGACCAAGACAAGGGTGCGCAGGCGCCCGCGGGCGCCTGCGGCAGGCACCTGAAGTGGGCCGGCTCCCGGGCTTAGTGCCAAGCGCACGGCCGCCGCCTTCTCGGCCCCGGCCGCGAGGATCCACACCTCACGACTTGACCGCAGAGTTCCCATGGTGAGAGTCGTGCGCACGGGAGGCGGTTTCGGGGCTCCTCGCACGGCGCACACCAGCCGAGCGTCGTGCAGGGCCGATACCGTCTCGGGAAGCATGACGAGCGCCGCGACCAGCAGGCCGACCGATTCGATCGGGGCGCCGACCGCCAGCACGGGAGGCGGTTTCGGTGCTCCTCGCACGGCACACGCCAGCCGATCGTCGTGCAGGGCCGGCATCTCAGGGAAGAGCGAAGCGACGTGGGCGTCCGGGCCGATACCCAGCAGAGTGACGTCGATGCAGGGGGCGTCACCGCCCCACGCCCTCAGCTCGTCGGCGTACCGAGACGCGCAAACATCAACATCACCGCCGCACTGCTCTGGAGACGCGAACGGGTGCACCCGCGCGGGGTCGACCGGCACAAGGTCCAGGAGTGCTGCTCGTGCCCCAGTTTCATTG
>CAYFLO010000061.1:287-8343 GCA_964343995.1 uncultured Bifidobacteriaceae bacterium | reverse complement strand
ATGGCCAGCGAGAGCGATGTGAACTCCCAGCTCGAGGCGCTCAAGCGCGAGCTCGGCAGCGCCGAGAAGCCCCAGCTCGGGCAGTAGTACGAGTGTCGCGACGGCGTGCTGTCGTCGCGAGGACGTCAGTCCTTGGCGGGGGCGGTACCCGGCAGCGCGAGCATGCGGTCCAGCGCCACGCGGGCCCAGTGCGCGGTGTCGGGATCGACCTCGATGCGGTTGACGACGGTGCCGGCCGCCAGCGACTCCAGCGCCCACACCAGGTGCGGCAGATCGATGCGGTTCATCGTCGAGCAGAAGCACACGTTGCGGTCGAGGTAGACCACTGTCTTGTCGGGGTTCTGCGCGGCGAGCCGGCGCACGAGGTTCAACTCGGTGCCGACGGCCCACGCGGTGCCCGGCGGTGACGCGTTGACCGCCGCGATGATCCGCTCGGTCGAACCCACCTCGTCGGCCTTCTCCACCACGTCGTAGCGGCACTCCGGGTGCACGATGACGCGCACTCCTGGCACCCGTGCGCGCACCTCGTCGATGCAGTCCGGGGTGAAGCGGCCGTGCACCGAGCAGTGCCCGCGCCACAGGATCATCCGGGCGTTGCGCAACTGGTCAGCGGTGAGCCCGCCCATGGGTCGGCCCGGGCGGTAGACGACGCAGTCGTCCAGCGACATCCCCAGGTCGCGCACCGCGGTGTTGCGGCCCAGGTGCTCGTCGGGCAGGAAGAGCACGCGCTGGCCACCGGCCTGGTCCGGGCCGGTGCCGAAGGCCCACTCCAAGCTGCGCTGGGCATTGCTGGACGTGCAGACCGCGCCCCCGTGACGTCCGGTGAATGCCTTGATCGCGGCCGAGGAGTTCATGTACGTGATGGGGACGGTGCCCTCGGCGAGCCCGAGCTCAGCCAGCGTCGCCCAGCAGTCCTCGACCTGCCCGATCTCGGCCATGTCGGCCATCGAGCAGCCAGCGGCGAGGTCGGGCAGGACCACCTGCTGGTCGGCGGAGGTGAGGATGTCGGCGCTCTCGGCCATGAAGTGCACGCCCTCGAAGACGATGTACTGCGCCTCGGGGTGGGCGGCGGCCTGCTGGGCCAGTTTGAAGGAGTCGCCGGTGACATCGGCGAAGGCGATGACCTCGTCGCGCTGGTAGTGGTGCCCGAGGATGAAGACCTTGTCGCCCAGGGCGGCCTTGGCGGCCCGGGCCCGCTCGACGAGGGCCGGGTCGGAGGCCGGGGGCAGCTCCCCGGGGCACTCCACGCCGCGCTCGGAGTCCGGATCGGCGCCGTGCCCGAGCAGCAGCAGGGCGAGCGGGCTCGGCGCGGGCTCGGTGAACGCCATGCCCGAAGTCTGGCAGCCCGGTCCGCGAGCGCGCCCTACGGGGGAATATGAGAATCTAGGGCGTAGTTGGACCAAGCGGTTCCCGCGACGAGTCCCGTCCGGCCAGGCGAAAGGCGACCCGAATGACCACCGAGACCACCACCCCTGTCAGCGACGGCATCCTGCTCACCGACGTCGCCGCCACCAAGGTGAAGGCACTGCTGGACGCCGAGGGTCGCGACGACCTCTCGCTGCGCGTGGCCGTTCAGCCCGGTGGCTGCTCGGGCCTGCGCTACCAGCTGTTCTTCGACGACCGCAGCCTGGACGGCGACATCATCAAGGACTTCGGCGGCGTCGCCGTGGTCACCGACCGCATGAGCGCGCCGTACCTCACCGGCGCCACCATCGACTTCGTCGACACCATCGAGAAGCAGGGCTTCACGATCGACAACCCCAACGCCACCGGCTCGTGCGCCTGCGGCGACTCGTTCCACTAGTCACCCGCCATCCCGCTCCACATCGGCTCGTCCCGTCTGCGACAAGGAATTCCATGCGCATGTCCAGCCGTACTGTCACTGTCGTCTCCGCCGCCGCGGGCCTGATCGCCCTCTCGGCTGCTCTCGCGCCCGCGGCCCTGGCCGACGGCAAGGGCACCGGCAGCGGTATCGACAAGCAGCGCATGATGCGCAAGTCCGATGTGCCCGCCGTGCTCGGCAAGACCACGTCGTACGGCTTCTCCAACCGCACGATCGACCGCAGCCTGGGCATCTGCGAGGACGCCAACGGCAAGGTCACCTCGATCGTGGCGCCGACGCGTCAGGCCTGGGTCGACATCGAGAACAAGGCGAGCAAGACGGTGCCCTACAGCAGTGATCAGGAGTTCGTGTACCAGTACCCGTCCACCGACGCCGCCACCGCGGCATTCAAGGCGCTGTCGACTGCGGCCGCTGCCTGCACCGGTACCACCACCGGCAACGACCCGGGCTCGACGCAGATCAAGGTCACCACGACCTTGTCCACCGGAACCGTTCCGGTGGGAGCGGCGGGTACGGCGACCTGGGTCCAGGAGTCGAGCGCATACACGGCCCCCGCAGGCTTTCCGGCCAACGGGGCGAAGACGATCCAGTACACGGTGTTCGCGCAGGCGGGCGATGCCATCACCTCGACCGTCTACTTCGTCAACGGGTCCGACGCGATCAGCCCGGCCCAGGTCACCGCGATGCAGCAGCTGGCGCAGGGCAATGCGATGCGCTGGATGGCGCGCCGCTAGGTGATCACACCTGCGGTGCGGCGGCGCCTGGCCGCCGTGCTGGCGATCGTCGCCCTGGCTGTCATCGTCGACGGTGGCGCGGCTCAGCCGGCCGCCGCAGACTCGCCGTCGCCGGCCGCGACGTCATCTCCTTCGAGCATGCCGCCGATGCCGGGAATGGACCACGGCACGGGCGCCTATGCCCGGGTGAGCGCCCAGCTCCTGGACGTCCAGCGCACCCAGGGCACGAAGGCGGCGCTGGCCCGGCTGGACCAGCTCGCCCACGCCGACGACACCGTCGCCGGCGTGTGCCACGCGGTGGCTCACGACCTGGGCCATGCTGCGCTCGCTCAGGCGAATGACAGCGTGTCCGCGGCGCTGCGGGAGCGCAGCGACGTCTGCGGCGGCGGCTACATCCACGGGGTCATCGAGCGGGCGCTGGCGGCCTCGTCCGACCCGCAGCGCGACATCCTGCGCGTGTGTGCACCGCGGCAGGAGGGCATCTGCTGGCACGGAGTGGGTCACGGTGCGATGTTCGTCACCGACATGAACGTGTCGCGATCGCTCGCCCTGTGCGCGAAGGCGCCGTCGACCCTGCTTGAGCACCGCTGCGGCGAGGGCGTGTTTATGCAGCGCTTCAATGCCGAGTCCGCGGGCACCGGGGGAGCGGCGTCCGCCCTGCCGAGCCTGGATGCCACCGCGGCCCTGTGCCGACGCACGACCGGAGGCCAGCAGGGCAACTGCTGGTTCTACGCGCCCAATGTGTGGCTGGCGGCGCATCCGGACGACTTCGCGGGCGCCATGGGCTGGTGTGCGGCGCAGGGTGACAGCAGTGCACGGCAGGTGTGCGCCAAGGGGGTGGGCAGCCGCACCGTCAAGCGGCACCCGGGCAACCTGGCCGTCGGGGCCGGCGTGTGCCGCGCGGCGGGTGCGCTGCGCGGCCCCTGCCTGGCGGGGATGGGGTCGTACTGGTCGGTGCACTGGGAGGGCCGGGTCAGCCCCATCAGCGTCTGCGATCGACTCGGCGACCTGCGCAGCGCGTGTCGAGGGGCCATGCGCGGGTAGGGTCCGTGGCCGTGTCCATCCTCATCACCGGCTCCATCGCCACCGACCACCTCATGACGTTTCCGGGTCGCTTCGCCGACTCGTTCGTCGAGGGCAAGCTCGACAAGGTCTCGCTGTCGTTCCTCGTCGAGGACCTGGAGGTCCGGCGCGGTGGTGTCGCTCCCAACATCGCGTTCGGCATGGGGTGCCTGGGGCACCACCCGGTGCTCGTCGGCGCGGTCGGTCCGGACTTCGCCGACTACGGATCCTGGCTCGGCCGCCACGGCGTCGACACCCGCGGCGTGCACATGTCGAGCACCCGGCACACCGCGCGGTTCATCTGCACGACCGACTCCGAGCAGAACCAGATCGCCTCGTTCTATCCCGGGGCGATGAGTGAGGCGCGCAACATCGAACTCAAGCCGATCGTCGATGCGGTGGGTGAGCCGGAGATCGTCCTCATCGGCGCCAACGACCCCGAGGCGATGACCCGCCACACCGAGGAGTGCCGCTTCCGTGGCTATCCGTTCGCTGCCGACCCCAGCCAGCAGCTGGCGCGCATGGAGGGCGACGACATCCGCCCCCTCGTCGAGGGCGCCACCTACCTGTTCACCAACGAGTACGAGTCCGCGCTCATCCACCAGAAGACCGGCTGGAGCCAGGCCGACATCGCCGGCATCGTCGAGACCCGCGTCACCACGCTGGGTCCCCAGGGCGCCCGCATCGAACGACGTGGCTGTGACCCGGTGACGGTCGCGGTGGCCGAGGAGGACCGGCGCGCCGATCCCACGGGAGTGGGCGACGCGTTCCGCGCCGGCTTTCTCGCGGTCAAGGCCTGGGGCCTGGGCGACGAGCGCGCCGCTCAGGTGGGCGCACTGCTGGCCACGTACGTCATCGAGACCGTCGGCACCCAGGAGTACGAGCTCGCGCAGCGGCACTTCCTCGACCGCATGGCACGCACCTACGGCGACGATGCGGCGGCGGAGGTCGAGCCGCACATCACCTGCCCGCGTCCGTAGTCGCTGACGCGGGGCGACGGCGCATGGGTCCGCAGCCGCTGCCGCCGAGCGCGTGGGCGATGCCCGACGCCTCGACGTGGGAGCCCGGCAGCGATGTCATCGCCACCGGGGCCGACCTGGAGCCATCCACCCTCATCGGCGCCTACCGCAGCGGACTGTTCCCCATGCACGTCGACGACGGTGTGCTGGCGTGGTGGTCGCCGGACCCGCGCGGCATCGTGCCGCTGGAGCGCCTGCGCGTTCCACGATCGCTGGCCAAGTCGGCCCGGCAGTACCGGGTAAGCGTCGATGCGGCCTTCGACGAGGTCGTGGCCGGCTGCGCCGATCCGTCGCGACCCAGCGGCTGGATCACCGACGGCATCCGCGCGGCCTACGGCGAGCTGCATCGACTCGGCTGGGCGCACTCGGTGGAGGTTTGGGATCGCAACGGCGCCCTGGTGGGCGGCCTGTACGGAGTCGAGGTCGGCGGTCTCTTCGCGGGGGAGTCGATGTTCCATCGCGCACGAGACGCGTCCAAGGTCGCGCTCGTGAGTCTCGTCGAGCGGCTGCGCGCGGGCGGGGGAACGCGGCTGCTCGATGTGCAGTGGTGCACTCCGCATCTGGCCAGTCTGGGCGCCGTGGCGATCCCACGGTCGCGGTACCTGGAGTTGCTGAGCGCTGCGCGCGATCTGCCACCATGCCTGTCATGACCGCGAAGCCGACGTCGATCGACGCCTACCTGGACACCCTGGACGCTGACGATCGACGGGCCCTGCAGCGGCTGCGCGAGCAGATCCTGTCGGTGATCCCGCAGGCCCAGGAGGTCATCTCGTACGGCATGCCGGGGTTCCGCGTCGACGGCGAGGTCGTGGCGGGGTTCGCCGCCTTCTCGAAGCACTTGTCGTACCTCCCGCACAGTGGCGCGGTGCTCGACGAGCTGGGCGATGCGATCGCCGGCTACACCTGCACGAAGGGGTCGCTGCACTTCTCCGCGCAGGAGGGCCTGCCGACGACACTCGTGCGCCGGCTCATCCGCGCGCGGCTCGCGCAGTCGCCACGCAAGGGGGCAGCGCGTCGATCAGCGCGGTGACCGACTCCTCGCTCACTCCCAGAGGCAGGGACACCCGAACGCTGGCATCACCGGCCACGCCCATGGCCGCCAGCACGTGACTGGGCATGCGGGTGTCGGCCGCGCACGCTGACCCACTGGCCACGGCGACCCCGTGGCGATCGAGTTCGGTGACGACCGCTTCGCCGGTGACTCCCTCGCACGTGAAGGTGAGGATGTGGGGGAGGCGGTCGGTCGGGTCTCCGACGAGCTCAAGCCCGGACACGGCGTCGGGAAGCGTGGACCGCAGCCGATCGATGAACGCTCGGGCACGTGTGGACTCCTCCTCGCGATGCGGCAGGACGGCCTCCAGGGCGGTGGCGGCCGCCGCGGCACTCGCGATGTCGGGGAAGCCGCCGACCCAGCCGCGGTCGGGGGCCAGTGGGGGCGCCCACCGCACGTGCGGACGCACGGCCAGCACGGCCACACCGGCCGGACCCGCCCAGTCACGGGCGCCGGCCACGAGCACATCCCAGTCCGTGGGTACCGGGTCGCGTCCGATCACCTGCGTGGCGTCGACGACCAGCGGAACCCCGACCTCGCGGGCGATCGCATACGCGGCCGTCAGCGGCTGGCGGGTTCCCACTTCGACATTCGCCGCCTGCAGGCAGGCCACGGCGGCGGGGGAGGACAGGGCGTCGGCCCACGCGTCGAGATCGACGCGTCCGTGGGAGTCGACAGGGACCAGGAAGACATCTAAGTCTGATATGTCTGAATCATCCATATTCATGCCCCCGGCGGCGCCAAGGACGGCCATGCTCTCCACGGTGGACGCCACCACCCGCGTCCCCACCCGAGCCCGGCTCGCGCGCAGCCCGGCGATCGCCGCGGCCATGGCGGCCGCCGCCGAGGAGGCCAGGAAGACCTCGGCCGGGCGCACCCCCAGGCTGGTCGCCAGGCTGGCGCGGGCGGCATCCAGGACCATGCCGGCCCGGCGCCCGCGATGGTGGAGGCGGGCCGGATCCGCCCATGCCTGCGCCTGGGCGGCGCTCCACGCCTCGGCGGCGACGGGCAGCAGCGGCTGGCCGCCGACGGCGTCCAGGTACCCCTGCGGGGGCTCGGCCCAGGCCATGGCCGGCACGCTAGCGGGAGCTGCCCTCCCCGGGGGCGGGCAGGAGGCGGCCCGGAGGAAACGTGACCCTCGCCACGGCGTCCGGGCCGCTCCAAGCGTCGCCCCATGGGTGCGCTAACCTGCCGCTGGCTTTAGGCGTCCCCCTCGAGAGCAGGAGATCGGCCCGTGCGGCACACCAGCAAGGTCGTCGGACTGCGTCGAGCCGGGCTGGCGGTCGGAGCCCTCGCGGTCACACTCGCGGCCTCCGGATGCACGGCCAACGAGGCCTTCTTCTTCAACCAGCCGACGCCGGCCACCAAAGAGGGCGTCACGATGGTCAACCTGTGGCAGGGCTCGTGGATCGCGGCGTGGGCCGTCGGCATCGTCACGTGGGGCCTGATGATCTGGGCGGCGATCGCCTACCGCCGGCGTCATCGCGGCGATGCGCCGGCGCAGACGAAGTACAACCTGCCGCTGGAGATCCTCTACACCGTCGTTCCGCTCATCATGATCCTGGGCCTGTTCTGGTTCACCGCACGCGACCAGTCCGAGATCCTCACCGTGAGCAACGACCAGCAGCAGACGGTCAACGTCGTGGGCTGGAAGTGGAGCTGGGGCTTCAACTATGTCGACCAGGGCGTGTGGGATTCCGGTACCCCCGACCACCTGCCTGAACTGCACCTGCCCGTCGGCCAGAAGGTGCGCTTCGAACTCACCTCGCCCGATGTCATCCACTCCTTCTGGGTCCCGGCGTTCCTGTTCAAGATGGACGTGATTCCGGGCCGCACCAACGTCTTCGAGCTCACCCCCGACACCGTGGGCACCTACGTGGGCAAGTGCGCCGAGCTCTGCGGCACCTACCACTCGCAGATGCTGTTCAACGTCAAGGTCGAGAGCCAGGCAGACTACGACGCCTACATCGCCGGCCTGAAGGCCAAGGGCCAGACCGGCACCGTCGGCTCCAGTCGCATCATCACCAGCGGTCAAGTCCCCGGGGAGCACCTGATATGACGATCCTCAACGACCCGCCCGCCGCGACCACGACGGCGCCGCCGCTCACGCCCAAGCAGGTGCGCAAGCAGTCGCTGGGCCGCACCGTGGTCAAGTGGGTCACGTCGACCGACCACAAGGTCATCGGCTACCTGTACCTCATCACCGCGACCATCTGGTTCTTTGTCGGCGGTCTGCTCGCCTTGGGCATCCGGGCCGAGCTCGCCTCACCGGGCCTGCAGTTCTTCTCGCTCGAGCAGTACAACCAGCTGTTCACCATGCACGGCACGATCATGCTGTTGATGTTCG
>CAYFLO010000061.1:0-277 GCA_964343995.1 uncultured Bifidobacteriaceae bacterium | reverse complement strand
ACGTCATCATGCCGCTGCAGATCGGCGCCCCCGACGTGGCGTCCCCGCGCCTGAACATGCTGGGGTACTGGCTGTTCTTCTTTGGTGCGCTCACCGTGGCGATCGGATTCTTCACGCCCGGCGGCGCCCCCGGCTTCGGCTGGTTCGCCTACGAGCCGCTGAGCAATGCCATCAACTCTCCCGAGGTGGGTGCCGACCTGTGGTTCCTGGGCCTGGCCCTGGGCGGCCTGGGCACCATTCTTGGCGCGGTCAACTTCATCACCACGATCTTCTGCAT
>CAYFLO010000060.1:0-8534 GCA_964343995.1 uncultured Bifidobacteriaceae bacterium | reverse complement strand
GGTGGTCGTCGATCCCGGCGGGATACGCGCTCTTGGCGTGCCGAACCAGGACCAGGCGATGCACCGTTAGGCGCCCTGGGAGTGCACGCCACCGTCGACGTGGATGATTTCGCCCGTGGTGGCCGGGAACCAGTCGGACAGCAGGGCCACGCACGCCCGTGCGGCGGGCTCCGGATCGTCCAGGTTCCAGGTCAGTGGTGCTCGCGTGCTCCACACCGCTTCAAAGTCGTCGAACCCCGGGATGCTCTTGGCAGCCATGGTGCGGATCGGACCGGCGGCCACGAGGTTGACGCGGATTCCGCGGGGCCCAAGGTCGCGCGCCAGGTAGCGCGCACAGCTCTCGAACGCTGCCTTGGCCACCCCCATCCAGTCGTATTTGGGCCAGGCAACCTGGGCATCGAAATCCAGTCCGACGACGCTGCCGCCCGGTCCCATGAGCGGTGATGCTGCGACAGCGAGCGCCTTCAGCGAATAGGCCGACACATGGACCGCGACACTGACATCGGACCATGGCGTGTTGAGGAAGTTGCCGCCAAGGGCCGACTCCGGTGCGAACCCGATCGCGTGCACGACCCCGTCGAGGTGGGAGGCATGTTCGCGGACCTGCTGGGGAAGGGCAGCCAGGTGGTCCTCATCGGTCACGTCGAGCTCGATGATGGGTGCGGGCTGCGGGAGTCGACCTGCCGAGCGTCGGGTGAGGTTCATCGTCCGGCCGAACGACGACAGGATCACGGACGCCCCCTGCTCCTGGGCGAGACGCGCCACGTGGAAGGCGATCGACTGATCGGTGAGCACACCGGTGACCAGGATCGTCTTGCCGTCCATCAGGCCCATGGGTCCTCCTCGTTGCGCGCCAGAGTCCGCGTCGTGTGCTGCGGATTAGTGCCCCATGCCCAGACCGCCATCGATCGGCAGAACGGCACCGGTGATGTATTCGGCCTGGCACAGGAAGCCGATGGCATCGGCGATCTCTGCCGGCGCAGCATAGCGACCGGTGGGGATCTGCCCGAGGATCGCCGAGCGCTGGCCCTCGTCGAGCACGGCGGTCATGTCGGTCTCGACGAATCCAGGTGCCACCACATTGACGGTGATTCCACGGGCCCCCACCTCGCGGGCCAGTGACCGTGCGGCCCCCACCAGTCCGGCCTTCGACGCCGCATAGTTGACCTGCCCCGCGGATCCCAACGCCCAGACCACCGACGACACGAAGATGATGCGACCGTGTCGGGCCTTGATCATGCCGCGCAGCACCCGACGGGCCAGGCGAATCGATCCGGCGAGGTTGGTGGTGAGTACCTGGTCGATGTCGTCGTCGGACATGCGCATGAGCAGCGTGTCGCGGGTGATGCCGGCATTGGCCACGAGCACGTCGACGGCGCCGAAATCGGCCTCCACGCGGGTCAGCGCGTCGTCGATGCTCTGCGGGTCGGAGACATCCAGAGCAACGGCGGCCAGGCCCTCCGGCGCTTCGCCCGATCGTGAACCGACCACGACGGTGTACCCATCGGCACGCAGGCGCAGCGCCGTGGCCAGCCCGATTCCCCGGTTCCCTCCCGTGACCAGGGCCACCGTGCCGGTCACGAATCCGCCAATCGTGACCCGACCTTGACCGTGACCTGGAAGTGGTCGACGCCACCCTCGCGCACGTAACCACGAATCTGGACCACCTCGAACCAGTCGACCTTCCCAATGGCCGTGGCCGCGCGTTCGACGGCGCTGTGGACGGCCGCCTCGATCCCCTCGGAGGAGGTGCCGACGAGCTCGGTCAGGGTGTAGGTGCGGTTGGGCATGTCTGGCTCCCTTCGGCGCCGTGGGCCAGGACCCACGGGACCGGTCAGCCCTCAGGGGGCATCCTGAGGCCGGCGTGCGGGGTGTGGCGCCCGTCACCGGCCGGGGCCCTCCGGAGGGCGCCCGACGCCATCTTGTCCTACCGTGACGGTGTGCCGCCGCAACCCGACGAGGTCTTCACCATCACCGAGGCTCAGCGCGGCCTGTCGCAGGAGCAGACGGGGCGCACGCGGCGCTATCTCATCAGCATGGGCATCCGCACGGCGTGCGTGCTCGCCGCGATCCTCGTGCCCGGATGGCCACGCTGGGCCTTCATCGCCGGGGCCGTGATTCTGCCGTACCTCGCGGTCGTCATCGCCAACGCCGGCCGGGAGAACGACGAGCCCGGCCAGGTGGGCGTAAGCGTCCCTGATCGCATGGCCCTTCCCGCGCCCGGAATCTCGCTCGCCGCCAGCGAGACGATCGTCACTCCCCCGGGACGCCCGCATCCCTCGGAGCCATTCCACTCCTCCTAGGCTTGCGCTGTGCTGGCGCTGCTGCGAACGCGACGCTGGATCGGTTTCACGGTCCTGGTGATCGTCGTCATCGTCGCGTTCGGCATCCTCAGCCGGTGGCAGTGGGCCCGGGCCGACGAGAAGCGCCAGGAGCGGGTCGCCAGTGCTGCCGCGATGCAGACACGAGCCGAAGCAGTGGAGACGCTCCTTCCCGGCAACACCCCTGCCGTTCCTGAATGGCGGCGTGCGGCAGCGACGGGCCTGTGGCGAGCTGATCAGCAGGTGCTTGTGCGCACCCGCCCGCTCAACAGCACCAATGGCATGTGGGTCATGACGCCCCTGCAATTGGCAGACGGCCGCATCCTGTGGGCCAATCGGGGGTGGATCGCGGCCACGGGCGCGGCCACCGCCGAGGTTACGGCCCCTGCGCCGGCACCAGGGCAGGTGACGGTCGAGGGGTATCTGCGTCCCTTCGAGGATGTTCCCGCGCAGGGAGGTCTCCCCGCAGGCCAGGTATCCGCGCCGTCGCGAAGTGCCCTCCCTGCCGTCGGAACACTCGTTCCGGAGTACCTGCAGGTGGATCGACCTTCGCAGGAAGGCCTGACGGCACTGTCCGGGCCGGAGATCGACGAGGGGCGCAATGTCTCGTACGCCATCCAGTGGATCCTTTTCGCGCTGGTGGCGATCGCGGGCTGGGCATTCCTGCTGCGCCGCGAAGCACGAGGAGAGGGACCCTGATGGACCTGGGACTGCGCGATCGCGCCTTCATCGTCACTGGCGGAAGCCGCGGTCTGGGACTGGCCACGGCCACCGCACTCGTCGACGAGGGTGCACACGTCCTGCTGGTCGCACGTGACCAGCACGCGGCCCAGCAGGCATGCGATCGGCTGCCCGGCACGGCGGTCCTGGCCGGCGATCTCGCCGACTCCGATCTCGCCGAGCGTGCGGTCCATGCCTGCCTGGCATCGTTCGGGCGCCTCGACGGTGCGCTCATCAGTGGTGGCGGTCCGGCGCCGGGCACGGCCCTCACGGTGTCGGATGACGCCTGGCGCACGGCATTCGAGTCGGTCTTCCTGGGCGGACTTCGCCTGGCGAGGGCCGTCCTCGCCCAACCCTCGCCTGTCGCGGTCGCCTGGGTGCTGTCCACCTCGGCGGTGGAGGTCTTCAGCGGTCTTGCCGCGAGCAACGGTCTGCGGCCCGGACTGGCCATGCTCGTCAAGGACTTGGCCGACGAGGTTGCCCCGTCCGGAAGCCGGGTCGTGGGGCTGCTGCCCGGCCGGATCGCCACCGATCGCATCGCCACCCTCGATGCGGCAGCAGGACCGGATGCCGCCGAGCGTTCCCGCCGTGCGATCCCGATGCAGCGCTACGGAGAGCCCGCTGAATTCGGTCGCGTGGCCGCCTTCGTGCTCAGCCCCGCGGCGTCATACGTGACCGGGACGCTCATCGCCATCGACGGCGGACTCACGCGCCAGCCCTGACGACGGTCGTTCAGGCGTCCTGCGTTTCGAATTGGGTGCGGTACAGGTCCGCGTACACGCCGCCAGCTGCCAGCAACTGTTCGTGAGTGCCGCGCTCCACAATGCGCCCAGCCACGACGACGAGGATCTGGTCGGCCCGCCGGATCGTGCTGAGGCGATGGGCGATGACGATGCTCGTGCGCCCCGCCAAGGCCTCGTCGAGTGCACGCTGCACGGCGGCCTCGCTCTCAGAATCAAGATGCGCTGTTGCTTCGTCGAGGACGACCACCCGCGGGGCTTTGAGCAGGAGCCGGGCGAGGGCAAGGCGCTGCTTCTCCCCTCCGGAGAGGCGATGGCCGCGGTCGCCCACAACGGTGTCCAAACCCTCCGGCAGGCTTCGGATGAGCGCCCCCACCTGGGCAGCCGCACATGCCTGAAGGAGTTCGGCCTCTGTTGCATCCGGGCGGGCATACAGCAGGTTGGCGCGAATGGTGTCGTGGAACAGGTGCGCATCCTGGGTGACGACGCCGACTGTGGCGTGAACATCGGAGAGTCGGGCATGACGCAGGTCGGTGCCACCGATAGCGACCACACCGGAGGTGGGGTCATACAGGCGGGCGACAAGTGCCGTGATGGTGGTCTTACCTGCTCCCGACGGTCCCACGAGAGCGGTGAGCGTGCCCGCGGGAACGGTGAAATCGATGTCGACGAGGACGTCACCGCTGTCCACCACGGCACTCTCGACGGCGATCGACTCCAGACTCGCCAATGAGACCTCATCAGGTCGCGGGTAGCGGAATCCGACGTGCTCCATCGTCACCGACACCGGCCCGCTGGGGATCGGGCGGGGAGCGGAGGGCTCGGACACCATCGGCTGCAGATCAAGGACCTCGAAGACCCGCTCGAAGCTCACCAGCGCAGTCATGACGTCGATGCGCACATTGGACAGTCCGGTGAGGGGGCCGTAGAGCTGTGCAAGGAGTCCCACGAGAGCAAGAAGGGTGCCGATCGTGAGGCTCCCGCGCACGACAAGGTTGCCGCCCAATCCGTAGGCCACGGCCGTGGCAAGTGCCGCCACCAGGGTGAGTGCCGTGAAGAACCATCGGTTGGCCATGGCCATGCGCACTCCGATGTCGCGCACCCGCGTGGCTCGCCCGGCGAACAGGGCGGCCTCGTCATCCGGCCGGCCGAAGAGTTTGACCAGCAGCGCTCCGGCGACGTTGAAACGCTCAGTCATCTGTGAGCTCATCTCGGCATTGAGCGACATCTGCTCACGGGTGAGCGACTGCAGACGTCGTCCCATCCAGCGAGCCGGCAGCAGGAATACCGGTACGAGCAGCAGTGAGACCAGGGTGATCGGCCAGGACAGCAGGAACATCGTCACCAGCACGATGGTGACCGAGATGAGGTTGCCCAGCACTCCACCGAGCGTCGACGTGAACGCCTGCTGGGCACCGATGACATCGCTGTTGAGTCGGGAGATCAGCGCACCCGTCTGCGCCCGGGTGAAGAAGGCGACCGACTGCCGCTGCACGTGGTCGTACACCTCGGTGCGCAGGTCCAGGATGAGCCCCTCGCCGATACGGGAGCTGAAGTAGCGGCTCACCAATCCCAGCCCCGCGTCCAGAAGTGCCAGCACCGCGATGACCAGGGCCATCACGGTGACGACGCGCGCATCGCCCTTGAGGATGCCGTCGTCGACGAGGCGGGGGATCATCAAGGGCTGGGCCACGCTCAGCAGCGACGCTGCCACCAGCGTGATGAGGTAGGCGATGATGATGCGCTTGAACGGTCGCGCATACGACAGGATCCGGCGTACAACAGCACGGTCGACTCCCCCACGTCGCACATCACGCCGCATCACCAGCGAGCGGTAGGCCTCCCAGTTGGCGTGGCCGCTCATCGACGATCCGGGTTCGGTGCCTGGGCCGAGCGCGAGGCCGTCGCCAGGAACGCTGCCAGTGCACTGAGCCGGCGCACCTGTGCCTCACGTTCGCGGTCCCACTGCTCGTCGTCGGGGGTGGCACCGCGCAGGAGGGCCTTGAGTTCGGCCACGGCCCCGCGATCCGCTGAAAGGATCGGTGCGAGGGCATTGGCGAGCCAGGTCTCCCATTCGGACTGCGGCACGATCGCGTTGGCCAGCCCCCACTGGTGTGCCTCGTCGGCACTGACAAAGCGCCCGGTGGCGCACACCTCCAACGCCCTGGAGTAGCCGATCGCCTCGACCAGGGGACCGGTCCCACCGAGATCAGGGACGAGCCCCAGCGAGGTCTCACGCATGGCGAAACGAGCGCCAGGATCCAGCACCCGCAGGTCGCAGGCGAGAGCCAGTTGAAAACCCGCGCCAATGGCATTTCCCTGCACCAGTGCCACGGTGACGACATCGGCCCGTGACCACCAGCGGAACCCCGCCTGCGCATCCCGGATGAATGCGTGTGGCTCCACGCCGGGATCCAGCGGTGACCGCTCCCCCGGCAGACCGCCAGGCGCCAGCAGTCGAAGGTCCAGGCCAGCGGAGAAATCGGCACCATCGCCCCGGACGACGACGACCCGCACGGAATCGTCGACCAGAGTCTCGACCTGCGCCAGGGCATGCCACGTCGAGGGGACCTGGGCATTGCGCCGATCGGGATTGTCGAACGCCACGGTGAGCACAGGACCGCTGCGTTCGATCCGCAGTCCGGTCACGCGGGCGTCCTGGTCCATCCATCGACCCTAGATCACGCCAGTTCGACCAGATCGGCGTAGTCGTCGTTCCACAGATCCTCGTCGCCGTCGGGAAGCAGGAGGACGCGCTCGGGAGCCAGGGCCGCGGGTCGTGGGTGACGAGAACGACGGCACCGCCGTACTGCGCCAGGGCGCCCAGAACCTCGGCTCGGCTGGCCGGATCGAGGTTGTTAGTGGGTTCGTCGAGCAGGAGCACGTTGGCACCGGAAACCACCAGGCAGGCCAGTGCCAGCCGCGTCTTTTCACCACCGGAGAGCACGCCCGTGGGCTTCTCGACGGAGTCACCCTCGAACAGGAACGACCCGAGCACCGTCCTGGTACGTGTGTCATCCAATTCAGGTGCCGCACGACGCATGGTGGTCAACACGGTGGCGGCAGGATCGAGGGTCTCGTGCTCCTGCGCGTAGTAGCCCACGACGGCACCATGCCCCAGGTGCACGTCCCCGGTGTCGGGAGTATCAACACCGGCCAGGATCCTCAGCAGCGTGGTCTTGCCCGCGCCATTGAGCCCGAGGATCACCACCTTGCTGCCGCGGTCGATCGCCAGATCGACGTCGGTGAACACCTCCAGCGAACCGTAGGAGCGCGAGAGTCCCTCGGCCGTCAGCGGCACCTTGCCGCAGGGGCGCGGATCGGGGAACCGCAGAGCGGCGACCTTGTCGGAGCGCCGTACTTCGGAACTCTCGGCGAGGATCCGGTCCGCGCGCTTGAGCATCGACTGGGCGGCCTTGGCCTTGGTCGCCTTGGCGCGCATGCGTTCAGCCTGATTGCGCAGGGTGGACGCCTGCTGTTCGGCATTGCGTCGTTCGCGCCTGCGGCGTCGTTCATCGGTCTCACGGGCGGTGAGGTACGCCGACCAGCCCATGGCATAAACATCGATCTCCTGCCGGTTGGCATCCAGGTGCCACACCTTGTTGACCGTGTCCGACAGCAGATCGGTGTCGTGGCTGATGACGATGAACCCACCCTCGTACGTGGACAGGAATTTGCGCAGCCATCTGATGGAGTCCGCATCGAGGTGGTTCGTCGGTTCGTCAAGCAGCAGCACGTCAGCACCACCGAAGAGGATCCGGGCGAGCTCCACACGTCGGCGCTGGCCGCCGGACAGCGTGCCCAGTGGCTGGGCAAGTACCCGTTCGGGCAGTCCCACGCTCGCCGCGATGGCCGCTGCTTGGGATTCGACCGCATAACCGCCCAGCGCCTCGAACTCCGCCTCCGCGCGGGCGTAGCGAGCGATGAGACGTTCCCGGGCGTCCTCGTCGTCCGTCCCCATCCCCAGGCTTGCCTCCTGCATCCGCCGAACCACGTCGGCCAGGCCGCGCGCCGACAGGATCCGGTCGCGCGCAATCTCATCGGGGTTGCCGGATCGCGGGTCCTGGGGCAGGTACCCCACGGTGCCACTGGAGGTCACCTGTCCGGCCGCTGGCTGCCCTTCACCGGCGAGGATCCGGGTGAGAGTCGTCTTGCCCGCACCGTTGCGGCCGACGAGCCCGATCCGGTCGCCCTTGGCCACACGCACGCTCACATCGCCCAGGAGGAGCTGTGCCCCGGCCCGGACTTCCAAGCCGGTTGCGCTGATCATTGCCGCCCAGCCTAGTGAGTGCTCTGGCACACTCCCGCCGTGCGCTCCGGACTCCAGCAGCTGCCTGTGTGGCTGGTCATCGTGGCCCTGGCCGCGCTGTTCCTGGTGGTTGCGGGGTTGGGATGGTGGCGGGCTCGACGTGCCGGCGGCACCGACTCCCGCGATCTGGGCCACATCGACGCGATCGCCTCGGTGGCGCTGTCGGTATCGATCTCCGGATTCACGCTGCTGGGGTCCTTCGCGGCCTACAGCCTGTGGGGGGCGGAATCCAGCCGCAGTGCCCTGCTGAGCATGGAACTGGCAGCGGCCCGCTCGATGGTCGTCGAGGCGCAGACGCCCGGAACCGCCCAGGCCGACCCGATCATCAAGGCCCTCACGGCGTACACGGCATCACTGGTCACTCTGTACCAGACCGGCGACATCGTCTCTGCCGATCAGCACAACGGCGATCCCATGCTCGACCTCACCCGCGCTCTGCGACCG
>CAYFLO010000059.1:0-8541 GCA_964343995.1 uncultured Bifidobacteriaceae bacterium | reverse complement strand
GCGTGCTCGCGTGGGGCAACCTGGTGTGCTCGGTCTGGTACGGCCACACCAGCACACCGCCGCATCCGGTCACCACGACCACGACCGCGCCAGTGCTGCTCGTCGGATCGACCTATGACCCGGCCACGCCGTACACCTGGGCCCAGGCGGTGCGTCGGCAGATCGCCACGTCGGTGCTGCTCACCCGCGTGGGCGACGGACACACCGGCTACGGCAGCGGCAGCGCCTGCACGGACAAGGCGATCACGACGTACCTGGTGAGCGGGACCCTGCCCGCCGACGGCACGGTCTGCCGCTAGTCGCCGGCCTTGGTCTCGCCATCATCGAGACTGGCGAGGAACTGCTCGACCTGGGCGGCGATGTCGTCGCCGGTGGGGATGCGCTCGGGCGCCGAGGACGCGGCAGGCGCCTGCTCGGCGAGGGCGGCGAGCTGGTCGTACTGCTGCTCCAGCGACGCCACGACGGTGGCGAACTCGTCGTTGCCGACGAGCTGCTGCGCCACCGCATGGTCGGCCTGCACGGCCGCCACCTCAAGGCCGTCGACCGGGAGGTCCAGGCCGGTCACCTGCGCCACACCGCGCAGCAGCGTCGTCGCTGCGCGCGGGTACTCGAACTGCACGAGGTAGTGCGGCACCTGCGCGGTGACACCCATCGATGCAAGGCCTTGCTGGCCGAGGTGGAACTCCAGCATCGCGCCCACGTGACCGGGTACCTCGATCTCCCCCACCACCGGCGCGAATCCGGTGAGGCGCGAGGGGTCGCTGCCGTGCACGGTGACGCCGAGCGGACGGGTGTGCGGGATCGGCCACGGGATCGCCGACATGCCGACGGCCAGACCGACGTCGTAGCGCTCGACGATGAGATCGACGGCCGCAAGGAAGCGCTCCCACTGGTAGTCCGGCTCGGGGCCGGCCAGGAGCAGGAACGACTCCCCTGACGCGTCGGTCATCTGGTGCAGCGTGAGCGTGGGCATGTCGACACTGGCGAAGTGGTCGCGCACGAAACTCATACGCGGGCGGCGAGCCCGGTAGTCCAGGAGCTCATCGGTGTCGAAGGTCGCCAGCAATTCATGCGGCAGGGTCTCCAGCAGATGCGATGAGGCGATGCGTACGCCGGTGCCCGCATCGACGAAGCCGTCGAAGGCGTGCAGGAGCGTGGGGCGACCGGTGAAGGTCACGTCACGATGGACGGTGAAGAGCTCATCTGCGGGTCGCATGCCGACCTCCGATCTATAAAGCCAGTGTCATCCCGCTCAACGCGGGAGACCAGCGCACCCTTCCGGGCGTTCGCGGCGGGCGAACGCCCGATAAGAACGACCGCTCAGGCGGGATCGGCCGGCTTGGCCTTGGGGGCCCGCTTCTTCGGCTCGTGCTCGGCGGCAGCCGGGGCGGCGGGAGGTGCGGCCGGAACCGCGGACGGCGCCGCGGGCCAGGTGCGGTCGCCGGTGACGACGGGCGCCCACAGGTCGTCGGCGAGGGCCTGCTGCTGGGCCGCACGACGGCGCCAGACCAGGACGCCGGCGGCGACGGCGCCGCCCAGGAGGAGGAACACCAGGAACTTCTTCATGGGGACGACGGTACCCGCCGCCCGCGTCAGGGGCGCAGGAACCGTGAGGCCTGCTTGAGGTACTCCAGGAATCGCTCGGTGAGCTGGGGGCTGGACAGGAAGGCGTCGCGGTCCTTGGCATTGAGCGCCAGGGCGTACTCGCACACCTGCGCCCACGCGGTGCCCACGGCCTTGGTGAGGGCTCCGGCCACGGTGGCCGAGATCGCCGAGCCGACGATGAAGCCACCCGGCAGGAACTTCAGCAGCGTGGTGACCGCGTAGCGACCGGCCATCGTCGCCCCGCCGGTGAGCAGCAGCGCGCCCGCCGCGGCCAGCGCCTTGCTCCGTGCCGGCGGAAGACCGTAGGCGGCGGTGATGCGCGAGATCATCGTCACCTGATTGGGAACCAGGAGCGCCGCGTCAGCGATCGGGATCGGAGTGGCGCCGATACCAGCGGCGACGGCGACGGCCTGCTGGATGATTCGGCTCACCGCTTTTTTTTTGCGATCGACATCCACCTTCTGCGCCGCGGTCAGCGCCGACTCCACCGCCTCGGGGATGACCAGGTAGGTGTCGTCGAGCAGGGCGGTCAGGCCCATGACCGGCGACTGTGTGAACGGATCGGCCAGCGCATTGGTGAGCACCGGACGCCCGCGCGGGGCGAGCGGCAGGCCCAGGCCGGCGATGTAGTCGGCGAACTCCACGGCCTCGGGGTGCGGAACGCCGTCGCGACTGGGCACCTGGGTGAGCACCATGATCACCGGAAGGCCGAGGCGGTCCAGAGCGCGGACGAACTGCTGCTGCGCCTCCTCGAATCGACGGTCCGACCAGCGCACGAGGTACCAGGCGGCGTGGATGTGCTGGTCGACCGGGCGGGTGCGCGCCTGGGCGATGACATCGCGTAGGCCGGCCACGATGGCATCGCCGGACGTGCCCGTCTCGAACCCCTCGGAGTCGTACAGGCCCAGAAAACCGTCCGGCATGCGGTAGTAGACCAGGCCGCGCGTGACCGGGCTGCCCACGCCGGTAGCGGCAACATCGTCGCCGAAGACGGCGTTGACGAGCGTGGACTTGCCCACGCCGGTCTTGCCGAAGACCGCAAGGTTGAAGCAGCCGATCTGGCTGAACGCCTCGCGCAGCTTCTCCTCGAACATCGACTCGACCTGCGGCGGCTGCAGGTCGGGCACGTTCTCGCTCATGCACCCACGCTACGCGCCGTCCACGGCCACAGTCGGCACCCGGGTTACCGTGGTGCGGTGACTCCTCGCGCCCGTCGCCTCGTGGCGACCGTCGTGGTCGCGTCCCTCCTGCTCGCCGGCATCGCCGGGGTGGTGTGGGGCGTGTCGTCGGCATGGAACGCCCTGCGCGCGCACCCCACCGTGGGGGCACGCCTCGGTGGACCGGTGGTGGTGCCCGAGGAGTACCGCGCCCTCGTCGCCGAGGCCGCCCGCACCTGTCCGGCGATCCCCGCCGAGATCCTGGCCGCGCAGATCTCCGCGGAGAGCGGGTGGGATCCGCATGCGCAGTCCGCCGCCGGGGCCCAGGGCA
The DNA here is from genome assembly GCA_964343995.1 of uncultured Bifidobacteriaceae bacterium. Taxonomy (GTDB): domain Bacteria; phylum Actinomycetota; class Actinomycetes; order S36-B12; family S36-B12; genus JBAWXR01. Next base: position 5,448 of record CAYFLO010000059.1, on the reverse strand, counting down.
TCGCCCAGTTCATGCCGCGGGTGTGGCACCAGTACGGGGTCGACGCGAGCGGCGACGGACGCACCGATGTGTGGGATCCCGCCGACGCGATCACGACAGCGGCCCGCCTGAACTGCCTCAACCGCCGCCTGGTCAAAGGCGTGCCCGGCGACCGCCTGCGCAACACCCTGGCGGCCTACAACGCCGGATACGGCGCGGTCGTGAAGTACGGCGGGGTGCCGCCGTTCCCCGAGACGGAAGGCTACGTCGACCGGGTCATGCAGATCGCGCAGACGATCGAGCTGAAGTGAAGTCCGGCAGCGGATCGCCCCACTGACTACTCCCCCATCCCGGGCTGCTCGACACGTTCCAGTTCTTCACCTCGCGCATGATCGCCTCGCGTGCGTGAGCCAACTGCTCACTCACGACGCGCTTCTGGGCCCACACCAGCTCGCGCTCGCGCAGCGCACGCTCGATGTTCAGCAACTGCTCGCCCGTCACCGGCAGGTCGTAGACCTCGCTGACGAAGCGGGCGATGTCCTCGCGGTAGTCGTGGCCGCGCCGCCCGAAGACACCCGGTGCCACGTCCATGGCATTGACGAGGTCGACGGCGGTGAGCACGAACGTGGTCCACGGCGACCACTGCGTCGACTTGGGCACACGCGGCGGCCGGGTGTCGACCGGCCCCAGCCACGACGGGCAGCGCATGAGCAGGTTCGTGCCGAAGACCGGGATCGGGTCGTCGTAGTGGCTGACGAGCACGTGCCGCAGCGCATCGCGACGCTCGGGGGGAAGGTCGAACAGGTCGCCGAAGGAGTCGACCTCGGCGACGATGCCCTGCGGATCCACGCGCTGCGGATCCAGGCGCCACGCGCGGGCGAACTGCGACGCCGACGGCGTGCCGACATAGATGGAGGAGTGGACGAAGTCGCGGTTCATCGCCTCGACGGTGCGGCGGGCCCACACGTCCTGCATCGTGAGGGCGCCCAGGCTCTCGCCGAAGACCACCAGGCGCGGGCGCCGGGCTGGGTCCATGCCGTGCAGGTAGCCGGTGACCGCGTGCATGATCGCCCGGTTCTGCTCGACGGCGAGCTGCGTGCGAGTGAGTGACATCGACGACGGCAGCAGTGAGTACTGCATCGTCGCGATCGCGCAGTCGCCGCGGGTCATAAACTCCAGCGCCTCGGCGAGCACGTAGTTGATGTAGCCCGAGCCGGTCGGTGAGACCAGGCACAGGACCGATCGGTCGAATGCCTTCGTGCGCACGAGCTCGTCGAGCAGGAGGTCGACGCGGTCCTCCATCTCCGGGGCGCTGTCCAGGCCGATGAACAGGCGGATCGGGTCGGCCAAGGCCTGTTCCCCCATCACGCGGGTGATCTCGTCGCGGGTGAGCGCCATGTTGACGAATCGACGCCCCTCGCGCGACAGCGATGCGAACGTCACCGCGCTGCCCGGACCACCGGAGACCATCGCCGACGTGGGCGGCGCCTGGTAGGCCGGCTCGACCGCCGCGGCACCGTGCTCCACGCGGCGCACCGCGTACTCGTAACCCGCATACATCGTGCCGCCGAGCACAGCCAGAGCGACCATGTGACCGATCGGGTTGGAGACCACGTCGTAGGTCGGTGCGACGCGCGCCAGGCCTCGGGCCACGCCGCGCGCGACGAGCCCCTCTCCCGCCTGCAATGCCACGACGCCCGCCCCGACACCGAGTGCGATGGCGACGGAGTTGCGCGTGGAGACGTCGGCGATGGTGGTGTCGCCGTACTCGCGGGCGCGCTCGTGGACGCGGCGGATTCGCCAGGCCGACATCGCGATGCCCGCGGGCAGGGCCAGGGGGATGCGACGCAGCCACGCCGCCTGCGGCGCGGCCTCGACGATGACGTCGGTGGTGCCGATCGCCGCGGTGAGCACGGCACCGCTGACGGCCACCCGCGACGTCGCATCGGCGGCCGTGCGCAGCAGGCCGCGTCGGGCCCGCTCGTCGCCACGTGGGGGCAGCACTCGCGCCACGCCGTAGGCCGCGGCCCCGATGAGCAGGTTGCTGCCGACGGAGAACGCCAGGCGCGCGACCGCCGAGCCGGAGTCGGTGCGCCCGCGGGTGATCGCGCGCCCGAGCGACTCAATGCCGCTCTGAGTGACGGTGACGGCCGACAGCGTGACCGCCGAGATGATGCCGGTGGCCAGGGCCTGATCGATCGTGCGCCGCGGCTGCAGGCCCGGCTCGAAGGACGGCCCCACCGAGGCCGCCGCGGAGAACAGCGCCACCCGCTCCGGCAGCGTGCGGTCCGGGCCCAGGGCCCCGATCACGCGGGAGAGCAGCGGCATGGCGGGCATCCTGTCACGGTCGAATGTCGGTCCCGGCGACTACATTCTCAAGCGAAGGCGACTCGAACCGAGGCGCCGGACCTCCGTCCGCAGGAGCATCCATGACCGCGCTGGCACTCGTGCTCGTCCTCGTCGCCGTCGTCATCGGCCTGGGGGTCGGCATCGCTGTCGGGCGCTACGCCGCATCGCGCGGAAGCGCTGCGGCGCTCGCCGAAGCGCAGGCGCAACTGGCCGCACGCGAGGCGGCGGCCCAGCAGGCGGCCGGTGATGCCGCAGCGGCGCTGGCGCGCACGCAGGGAGAGCTGGGCGAGGTTCGGGCCCAGCGCGACGCCCTGGCCACTCAGCAGGCGCAGGCCCAGACGATCGACGAGCGCCTGAAGCCCCTGAAGGAGACCGTCGATCAGTTGCGCACCCAGTCGGTGCAGGCGAATGAGGATCGGGTCAAGTCCGATGCCGCGATCCGCGTTCAGATCGAGTCGGTGCAGCGCGGCTACGCCACGCTCGAGGGTGCCACCCGTCAGCTCGTCTCGGCCATGTCGAGTGCGGCCTCGCGCGGGCAGTGGGGCGAGATGCAGTTGGAGACGCTGCTGTCCCACTCCGGCCTGATTGAAGGTGTGCACTTCCGCCGCCAGGACACCCGCGGCACCGACGACGGCATCTCCCGTCCCGACATCGTCATTGCGCTTCCCGGAGGCTCCGAGGTGCTCGTCGACGCGAAGTTCCCCTTCGACGCGTACTGGAAGGGGGTCGAGGCGGGCGACGCCCCGGAGTCCGTCGACTACTTCCGCAAGCACGCCGACGACGTGCTCACCCGCGCCAAGGCGTTGAGTTCCAAGCGCTACTCGGATTCTGCGCGCAGCCCTGATTTCGTGGTGATGTTCCTGCCGCTGGAGTCACTCCTGCAGGCCGCGCTTGAGGCCAATGGCCTACTGCTGGAGGAAACCTTCCAACGCGGGGTCGTGCTCGCCACCCCCACGTCGATGCTCGCCCTGCTGCGCACCATCGCCTTCGGATACCAGCGCAACGACCTGGCCGAGAACGCCGAGCGGATCCAGGAGCTCGGCGCCGAGATGCTCCAACGACTGGGCAAACTGGTGGAGCACCTCGACAAGGTGGGGCGCGGTTTGAAGTCCGCCGTCAGCGGCTACAACGAGTTCGTCGGCTCTTTCGAGCGCCAGGCCATGGTCACCGCTCGACGCATGAACGAACTGGGCGTTTCCGCCGGGCGCGAACTCACGGCGCCGGCCGAGGTGCACGACGTCGTGCGCTCTCCGCAGGGTGCACCCGCGGCTCTTCCGGCCGACGCCGAGGGCCAACTGCCCCTGGAGTGACCCGCACGTGCCGTCGCGCTATGCGCTGGCGGGCTTGCCCTGGCTGGGATCCACCACGGGTGCCGACGTGTCCGGGCCTGCCGCGTTGCCGAGCGCAGACTTCTTCAGCCAGCTGGCCCACGGAATGTTCCACAGTCCGCCAGGCCCATTACCCGAGGACACGGTCTGGCCGCCGGTGTTCGTGTAGATCACGACGTCACCGGGGATGGTGTTGTCATAGATCCACTTGGCGTCCTTCTCGAACATGTTCGTGCAGCCGTGCGAGCCGTTCCACTTGCCGATGCGCCCCGACGCCCACGGCGCCGAGTGGATGAACTCCCCCGTCGGCGTGAGCCGGGTGTTCCAGGGCACGTTGGCCAGGTTGTAGAAGAGCGGGTTGGTCGTGTCATCGGCAGTGGTGAGTTGCAGCGCCGTCGAGGTATAGGTATGCAGCGGCTCCTTCTGGCTGCTGATCACCTTGACGCCATTGGTCGTCTCCCAGTCCTTCTGGCCCAGCGAGACCCCGAAGGACTTCACCTTGACCCCGTTGATGAACACGGTCATGCGGTGCTTGGCGCCGTCGACACGGGCGATGAGCTGGCGGCCGGTGCGGAACTGCCACGCCTTCTTCAGCGAGGGCGACCCGACGATGGCTGTGGAGCCCGAGCGGCCCAGGACCGCGTTGTCCAACGTGGAGGTCACGGTGATGGTGGAGTCACCGGGCCAGAATGTGGCCGGACGGAACACCGCCGTGCGATCGTCGACCCAGCCCCACGCCCCCGGAACGACGGAGGTGGCGCCCGCGGCATCGGTGGCGGTGACCTTCAGGTGCGTCTCCACCACGCGCTTATTGGGAATGCTGTGCCCGAACGTGAGTCGCGGCAGCGTGCCTGCACCGACCGTCGGTGACGACGAGCGCACACCGAGGTTGTTGCCGGCGGCGTTGAAGCTCGCGGAGACGAAGGTGTGAGGCGCCGGCAATGGCGTCGGCTTGTCGGGATCGGGGCCGGCCGGCGGCGTCGGGACACCGGTGACGGCGGAACTGCTGGCTCCCGCACCCACGGCGTTCACGGCGCGCAGGATGATCGAGTACGTCTGACCGTTGATCAGACCGGGCAGCGGGCACGTGCCGGACGTACCGCCACTGCAGGTGAGCCACGTGGTGCCGGCGTCGACCGTGACCTGGTACGAGGTGATCGCCGACGTACCCGCGGAGGCAGGTGCGGTGTAGACGACGTCGAGCTCGCCACTGACCTCGCCGGTGGTCAGCGAGGTGATCGTCGGTGCGCCGGGAGTTCCGGGGGTGTCGGCCCACGCCGGAGCCCCGGTGAGGACGGAGACACTCAGGCCGAGAACGGCCATTCCACAGGCGGCGGCGACGAGGTTTCTGACGGGGCGTGGCACCCGTCTAGGGTAAGTGAGTCCGACGGATGCTCCGTCACCCCGCTCAGCGGGAGACAGTGAGGGAGGGCGACGTGACCGACGGCAGTGAGCTTCGTGTGAGCCACCTCACCAAGACCTTCGGTCGCCGACGCCCCGTGCATGCCGTGCGCGACCTGTCGTTCTCGGTCTCCCCCGGCCGGGTCACGGGCTTTCTGGGGCCCAACGGCTCAGGCAAGACCACCACCCTGCGGTGTCTGCTCGGCCTGGTCACCCCTACCAGCGGTGCCGTGACGATCGCCGGCTCCCCCTACCGCGACCTGACCCACCCCACCCGCACCGTCGGGGCGGCCCTGGAGGCCAGCGGCGTGCATCCGGCCCGCACGGCCCGCAACCACCTGCGGATCCTGGCCGCGGCCGGCGGCATCCCGGCCACGCGTGTCGATGAGGT
>CAYFLO010000058.1:0-8569 GCA_964343995.1 uncultured Bifidobacteriaceae bacterium | reverse complement strand
GTCTGGATATCGGCCTGTCTCCGCAGGACCTTGCCACGGTGACGTCAGCGCAGTTCGCCGCCATCGCCCGACGCGACTGACGCCGACCGCGCCCGGGCCCGCGCCTCGACGATCCAGTCGCCGCACGCAAGGATCGTGACGACGACGCATGACGCGAGCGGCCACAGCACGAGCACGCCGGGCATCGTCACCGCGAGCGGACCGTCGACCACGACATCCTTCGCGGCCTGGCGGGCCAGCGACGCACTGATCTCCGCGAGGTCGACTCCGCCCAGGCGCGTGCCGACCCACCACATTGCCGCGGTGCCCAGAACTCCGGACACGATCGACGAGGCCAGCACACTGGCCAGGTGCTCGCGGCGCATGTTCGCCAGGGCGATCGCCACGGCGATCCCGGCCACCAGGGCCAAACCGGCGAAGGCCACATCGGCCGACAGGTACTCGGAGGGCTGGAAGGTCGCCGGGACAGTGCCGTCGGTGCGCACGACCACCTCCACGCGCGGGGCCAGCCTCCACCAGACCACTCCCAGAGCCGCCCCACCGATGATCCCGACGATGACCCCGGCGAGGAGCACGGCCGCAGGGCGTCGCTCCCCGGAGCCCCCCGCCAACCGGGAACTTAAGGGTCCGCTCATGCCAGACACGTCGGCCCGAGCAGGGCCTTGAGGTCGCCGTAGAGCGACGGCGACGGCGTGACGCGGTAGCGGTCACCGAGGCGCATGACCACCGTGCGATGCCCGTCGTCGAGGTGCAGGTGCACCTCGGTCGTGCCCGGATGAGCGGACAGCACATCCTTGAGGCGGTCACTCAGCGGTGGAACAAGGCGAGACGTGGCCATCGACAGACGCACGGGGCCGCTCACCGCCTCCGAGAGGTCGGGCTGCGACACCTCCAGCGCGATCACCCGCACACCGTCGTCATCGCTGCGATCGGCTCGAGCGCGCACGAGGATGACGGAGTCCTCGACCAGCATCGGGCTCGCGGCCTGGTACGCCTGAGGGAACACCATCACCTCAACGGACCCCTCCAGGTCCTCCAAAGTGACAATCGCCCACAGCGATCCCTGCTTGGTGGTCTTGCGCTGCACAGCGGTGACGAGACCGCCCAGGGTGACCACGCCGACATCGCCGCGATCGTCGGCCAGGAGCGTGGCGATGCTCATATCGGTGGACTGCGCGAGCACTCGCTCGGCGCCGTGGAGCGGATGGTCGGAGACGTAGAGCCCGAGCATCTCGCGCTCGTGCGCCAGCAGCACCTGCTTGTCCCACTCCCCCACCGGAATCTCTGAATGCGGCACGACCGGAGCATCCGCAGATCCCAACCCGCCGAAGAGGTCGAACTGGCCGACGGCCTCCGCGCGCTTGATGTCGACGGCCGCGTCGACCACCTGCTCGTGGACGGCCACCAGGCCGCGTCGGGTGTGCCCCAGGGAGTCGAAGGCCCCCGACTTGATGAGGGATTCCACCACCCGCTTGTTGCACACGGATGCGTCGACCTTGGCGATGAAGTCATGGAAGTCGCCGAAGCGGCCGACGCTGCGGCGGGTGGCGATGATGGAGTCGACGACAGCGCCACCCACATTGCGGATGGCCGAGAGTCCGAACCGGATGTCGCTGCCGCGCGGGGTGAAGTCGAAGTCGGAGTCGTTGACGTCGGGCGGGAGCACCTTGATGCCCATGCGCCGGCACTCATTGAGGTAGATGGCCGACTTGTCCTTGTCGTCCTTGACCGAGGTGAGGAGTGCGGCCATGTACTCGGCCGGGTAGTTGGCCTTCAGGTAGGCGGTCCAGTAGGAGACCAGGCCGTAGCCGGCGGTGTGCGCCTTGTTGAAGGCGTAGTCGCTGAAGGGGACGAGGATCTCCCACAGGGTGTCGATGGCCCCGTCGGAGTATCCGTTCGCCCGCATGCCGTCGCGGAACGGGACGAACTCCTTCTCCAGGATCTCCTTCTTCTTCTTGCCCATGGCGCGGCGCAGCAGGTCGGCGGCGCCCAGGGAGTACCCGGCCAGGCGCTGGGCGATGGCCATGACCTGCTCCTGATAGACGATCAGGCCGTAGGTGTCGCCCAGGATGTCGGCGAGGGGCTCGGCGAGTTCGCGGTGGATCGGCACGACCTTCTTGCGCCCGTTCTTGCGGTCGGCGTAGTCGTTGTGCGCGTTGGCGCCCATGGGGCCGGGGCGGTAGAGCGCGAGAACGGCGGAGATGTCCTCGAAGCTGTCGGGCTGCATCGAGCGCAGCAGCGAGCGCATGGGGCCACCGTCGAGCTGGAAGACGCCCAGGGTGTCGCCGCGCGCGAGTAGGGCAAAGGCGGCCGGGTCATCGAGGGTGAGTTCTTCGAGGACCACGCTGGTGTCGCGGTTGGCCGCGATGTGCGCCAGGCAGTCGTCGAGCACGGTGAGGTTGCGCAGGCCAAGGAAGTCCATCTTGAGCAGGCCGAGAGACTCGCAGGCGCCCATGTCGAACTGGGTGATGATGGCGCCGTCCTGTTCGCGGCGCCACACCGGGATGACGTCCATGAGCGGCTCGCGGCACAGGATGACGCCGGCGGCGTGCACGCCCGGCTGACGCTTCAGGCCCTCCAGGCCGCGCGCGGTGTCGACGACGCGGCGAGCGTCGAGGTCGGACTCGTACAGGGCGCGGAACTCCGCCGCCTCGCCGTACCGGGAATGCGTGGGATCGAAGGCTCCGGCCAGTGAGATGTCCTTGCCCATGACCGAGGGCGGCATCGCCTTGGTGATGCGGTCGCCCAGGGCGTAGGGGTAGCCCAGCACCCGCGCACTGTCCTTGATCGCAGCCTTGGCCTTGATCGAGCCGTAGGTGATGATCTGCGCCACGCGCTCCTCTCCGTAGGTCGCGGTGGCGTAGCGGATCATGTCGGCGCGACGGCGCTCGTCGAAGTCGATGTCAATGTCGGGCATGGAGATGCGCTCGGGGTTCAAGAAGCGCTCGAAGAGCAGGCCGTGCTTCATCGGATCGAGCTCGGTGATGCCCAGGGCGTAGGCGATCATCGCGCCGGCCGCCGATCCGCGACCCGGGCCCACGCGGATGCCGTTCTCCTTGGCGTAGCGGACGAGGTCGGCGACGACGAGGAAGTAGCCCGGGAATCCCATCTGAGCAATGACGCCGACCTCGTAGTGCGCCTGCCGGCGGACATCGTCGGGAACGGCACCGCGGTAGCGATGCTGAAGGCCGCGCTCGACCTCCTTGACCAGCCACGACTCCTCGGTCTCGCCCGCGGGCACCGGGAACTGCGGCATGAGCGTGCGGCCCTCGGCGAACTCCACGTGGCAGCGCTCGGCGATCTCCAGGGTGGACGCGCAGGCCTCGGGGAGTTCACTCCACAGGGTGCGCATCTGCTCGCTGGACTTCACGTAGAAGTCGCGCGCGTCGAAACGGAAGCGCTTGGGATCGTCCATCGTTGTGCGGGTGCCGATGCACAGGAGCACGTCGTGGGTGTCGGAGTCGGATTCATGCACGTAGTGCAGGTCGTTGGTGGCGACGAGCGGGAGATCGAGATCGCGGGCGATGCGCAGGAGGTCGTCGCGGAAGTGCCGCTCGATGGCCAGCCCGTGGTCCATGAGCTCGCAGTAGTAGTTGCCGGCGCCCAGGATGTCGCGCATGTCGGCCGCCGCCTCGCGCGCCTTGTCGAAACGGCCCGCCTGGAGCCACCGATTGACCTCGCCGCTGGGGCATCCGGTGGTGCCGATGATGCCGGCGCCGTAGCGCTGCATGAGCTCGCGGTCCATCCGCGGCTTCATGTAGTAGCCCTCAAGGCTGGCCAGGCTGGAGAGCCGGAACAGGTTGTGCATACCCGCCGTGGATTCCGCCCACAGGGTCATGTGCGTGTACGACTGCTTGCCGCGGCCCGCCGTGGGATCCTCGGCAGCGCCCTCGTCGAAACCCCCGCCGAAGTCCATGGGCCGGCGCTCGAAGCGGCCCTGCGGGGCGTAGTAGCCCTCCATGCCAATGATCGGCCGCAGGCCCCGCGCCGTGGCGGCCTTGTAGAAGTCATAGGCGCCGTAGAGGTTGCCGTGGTCGGTCATCGCCACAGCCGGCATGCCCTGCGCGACGACCTCATCCATGAGGTCATCCAGGCGCGCGGCACCATCGAGCATGGAGTACTCGGTGTGGACGTGGAGGTGGACGAAGTCGCCGCCACCGCCCGTCGTCGTCACCGCCCCACCCTAACTTTCCGCGCTGACACCCTCTCCGGGACGCGCCCGGCCGGACTCCCCCCGCACGACGTCACTCCCCCCGCAGGACAGTCAACGCGTGTTGGAGATCGTCGGGGTAAGGGCTGGAGACGTCGACCCGCGCACCCGTGCCCGGATGGTCGAAGCGCAGGCGCACCGCGTGCAACCACTGTCTCGTCAGTCCCAACCGCTGGGCCAGCACGGGGTCGGCGCCGTAGGTGAGGTCACCCACGCAGGGGTGACGCAGTGCCGACATGTGCACACGGATCTGATGGGTGCGCCCGGTCTCCAGGTGGATCTCCAGGAGCGAGGCGTGCGGGAATGCCTCGAGGGTGTCGTAGTGGGTGACGCTCGGGCGTCCGCCGGAAACCACGGCCCACTGCCAGTCACGCGTGGGATGGCGGTCGATGGGAGCGTCGATGGTGCCGCTGAGGGGATCGGGGTGTCCCTGCACGACTGCGTGATAGGTCTTGTCGACCGTGCGCTCCTTGAACTGGCGCTTCAAACTCGTGTAGGCGCGCTCGCTCTTGGCCACGGCCATGAGGCCGGACGTGCCGACGTCGAGTCGGTGCACGATTCCCTGGCGTTCGGCTGCACCCGATGTGCTGATCCGATGTCCGGCCGCCGCGAGCCCCCCGCTGACCGTGGGCCCGGTCCACCCGGGACTGGGGTGGGCGGCCACCCCGACGGGCTTGTCGACGACGACGACGTCGTCGTCCTCCCACACGATGGCCATCCCCGGGACGGCGATCGGAGCGGCGGCGTCGCCGTGCTCATCGAGATCGACCGCGAGGAGCGCGCCGGCACCGACGCGGTCGGACTTGCCGGCCACCTGCCCGTTGAGCTGCACCCTGCCGTCCTCGACGAGCGTCGCAGCCTTGGCGCGCGACAGGCCCAGAAGTCGGGTGAGGGCGACATCGAGCCGCTCCCCCACCAGACCGTCCGGCACCGGCAGCAGCCGCTCGGCCATCGGCGTCAGGACCGCACGCCGCTGAAGGGGATGTTGCGCACCGCGAGAATGACCATGAGCACGCCGGAGCCGACGATGCAGCTGTCGGCGACATTGAAGACCGCGTAGTGCGGCACCTGGATGAAGTCGACGACGTAGCCGAAACCCGGACCCGGCGGCCGCGTCATGCGGTCGATGAGGTTGCCCAGCGACCCCCCCAGCATGCCGCCGAGGGCCACCGCCCAGCCGATGCTGCCCAGCCGCCGAGCCGACCGCACGATGACGATGGCGACGATGACCGCGATGAGGGTGAAGATCCAGGTGACGCCGGTGCCCATGGAGAACGCCGCCCCGGTGTTCTCCAGGTAGGTGATCTTCAGCCAGCCCCCCAGGAGCACAATCGGCCCCTCACCGGAGACCATGCGCGGCGCGATGACGGCGACCACCCAGTGCTTGGTGAGCTGGTCGAGGATGACGACGGCCACGGCCACGCAGGCCAGGACGATGAGGGCGCGACGACGCAGGTCAGGGTCGAGGACCGCGCGAGTGGGCGACGACGCGGGGGTCGGCGAGGACGAGGACGTGGCCGACACGTCGATCACTCTACGGGGCGCCTAGAACCGTTCCTCGGCCTGCTTGCAGGCCAGGCACAGCGTGGCGCGCGGAAACGCCTGAAGGCGGTGCTTGCCCACGGCCTTGCCGCAGGACTCGCAGATGCCGTAGGTGCGCTCATCGATACGGCGCAGGGCGTGCTCGGTCTGGTCGAGCATGTCGCGGGCATTGTTGGCCAACGACATTTCGTGCTCGCGCTCAAAGGTCTTGCTGCCGGCATCGGCCTGGTCGTCGCCTGCGCCGTCACCTGAGTCGCGGATGAGATCGGCCAGGCCCTCCTCGGCGATGGTGATCTCGGCCAGCAGGCGCTGCCGGTCGGCCAGCAGTTCCCCGCGCACCGCTTTGAGCTCCTGAGCGGTCCACGGGCTCTCGTCCTCGCGAACGACAAGCTTGCGCTTGGCCGGCAGGACCTTGGCCAGTCGTGGCGAGACGGGGGGCGACTTCGGCTGCTTCCTCGCCGCCGCAGGCGCGGTCGCCGACGCAGCAGGCGGGGCAGCAGGCGGGGCCGCGGCCGCCTTGGGGGCCGGAGCGGCCTTGGGAGTAGCGGCCGCCTTGGGGGCCGGAGCGGCCTCTTTCACCGGAACAGCCTTCTTGGCGACGACCTTCTTCACGGCAGCCTTCTTGACCGGAGCGGCCTTCTTCGTCGGCGCAGCCTTCTTGGCCACCTTCTTCACGACGGCCTTCTTCGCGACGACCTTCTTCACGGCGGCCTTCTTCGCCGGCGCAGCCTTCTTGGCCACCTTCTTCACGGCGGCCTTCTTCACGGCGGCCTTCTTCACCGGCGCGGCCTTGCGCGCCGCCCCCCGGGGTGCCGCCTTCGTCGCCATCGCGTCCCGTCCGGGGGCTCTCGCCCTCTAAGTGGTGGCCGTGCCGCCGGATGTCACCGGCTCACGGGTCGGGCGCATGGTAGGCGCCCCACCGAACCCATGCACGCAGCCGCGCCGCAGCGCCCGTGCCGTGCGCCCCGATATCCTTCCGGCCTCCGCATGCACTGGCAGGCGGCACCCCTGGGAGGACCGATGTACCGCCCCGTGCCCGCGCAGGTCGACCTGCCGGCCATGGAGCATGAGGTCCTCGCCCTGTGGGACACCGACGACGTGTTCGCCCGGTCGGTCGAGCAGGCCGAGGGCCGACCGCTCTGGGTCTTCTACGAGGGACCGCCCACGGCCAACGGCCGTCCCGGCACCCATCACGTCGAGGCCCGCGCCTTCAAGGACATCTTTCCGCGCTACCGCACGATGAAGGGCTACCACGTCCCCCGCCAGGGCGGATGGGACTGTCACGGCCTGCCCGTCGAGCTGGCCGTCGAGAAGGAACTCGGCTTCTCCGGCAAGCAGGACATCGAGCGCTACGGCGTTGCGGAGTTCAACGCCAAGTGCCGCGAGTCGGTCGTCCGGCACGTCGACGAGTTCACGGCCATGACCCGCCGCATGGGCTACTGGGTCGACGTCGACGGCGCGTACTGGACGATGGACAAGCATTACGTCCAGAGCGTGTGGTGGTCGCTGGCGCAGATCTTCCGCAAGGGCCTGCTCGTGCAGGACCACCGCGTGGCCCCCTACTGCCCCCGCTGCGGCACCGGCCTGTCCGACCATGAGCTCGCGCTGGGCTACGAGACCGTCGTCGACCCCTCGGTCTATGTGCGCTTCCCGGTGCGCGCCGACGAACCGCTCGCCCAGGAGTTCCCCGGCCTGGCGCTGCTGGTGTGGACCACCACCCCGTGGACCCTCGTGGCCAACACCGCCGTCGCCGCCAAGCCGTCAGCCACCTACGCCATCGCCCAGACCTCCGAGGGCACCTTCATCGTGGCTGAGGACCTCGTGGCCTCCGCCCTCGGTGACGAGGCCGTCGTCCTGCGCACCCTGCCCGGCACCGCCCTGGAACACCTGCACTACGAGCGGCCGTTCGACTACGTCGAGATCCCCGACGCCCACTTCGTGCTCCTGGCCGACTACGTCACCACCGACGACGGCACGGGCCTGGTGCACCAGGCACCCGCCTTCGGTGCGGATGACCTGGCCACGTGCCGCCGCTACGGCCTTCCCGTCGTCAATCCCGTGCGCGCCGATGGGCACTTCCTTGACGACATCCCGCACGTAGGCGGGGTGTTCTTCAAGAAGGCGGACGAGGGCCTCACCGCGAGCCTGCGCGAACGCGGCCTGCTGCTTCGTCACCTTCCCTACGAGCACGCCTACCCGCACTGCTGGCGCTGCCACACGCCGCTGCTGTACTACGCGCAGCCGTCCTGGTACATCCGCACCACGGCCATCAAGGACCAGCTGCTCGAGCAGAACGAGCGCACCCACTGGTACCCCGAGACCATCAAGTGGGGCCGCTACGGCGACTGGCTCACCAACAACGTCGACTGGGCGCTGTCACGCAATCGCTACTGGGGCACGCCGCTTCCCATCTGGCGCTGCCCCGACGACCACCTCACCGTCGTGGAGTCCCTGGCCCACCTGAGCGAACTCGCCGGCCGCGACGTCACGGACTCCGATCCGCACCGTCCCTACGTCGACGACATCACGATGCCGTGCCCGGAGTGCGGCCTGGAGGCCCGGCGTGTGCCGGAGGTGATCGACTGCTGGTACGACTCCGGGGCCATGCCGTTCGCCGCCGTGGGCTATCCCCAGCCTGATCCGGACACCTTCGCCACCCAGTACCCGGCTGACTTCGTCTGCGAGGCCATCGATCAGACGCGCGGGTGGTTCTACACGCTCATGGCCGTCGGCACCCTGGTGTTCGGCGAGTCGTCCTACCGCAATGTCGTGTGCCTGGGCCACATCCTCGACGAGGATGTGGCCCAGGCACACGAC
>CAYFLO010000057.1:0-8692 GCA_964343995.1 uncultured Bifidobacteriaceae bacterium | reverse complement strand
CGAGAAGGTTCCCCCCAACGACGGCGGCCTCGCCCTTGGGCAGATCGCCGTGGCCGCAGCCGGGGGCGCGACCTGACCGGTGTCGGGACGACAAGCCGACAGCAGCCGATCGCAAAGGAGTGGGCACATGTGCCTGGGAGTGCCAGGACGCATTGAGGAGATCTGGGACGCGCAGGGGACGCGCATGGCCCACGTCGACTTCGGCGGGGTGCGCAAGGAGGTGTGCCTGGCCTACGTGCCCGACGCGCAGGTGGGTGAGTACACCATCGTCCACGTCGGCTTCGCGCTGACCAAGATCGATGAGAAGTCGGCGCTGGAGACCCTGGAGATGTTCAAGAGCGTCGGGCTGCTCGACGAGGAGCTCAACCCCACCGTCGACTTCAGGTAGGTGCGACCGTGAAGTACCTCGACGAGTTCGGCGACCCGGAGCTGGCCGGGCGCCTGCTGGACGACATCGCCCGAACCGTCACTCAGCCCTGGGCGATCATGGAGGTCTGCGGCGGGCAGACGCACACGATCATCCGCAACGGCATCGACCAGCTCCTGCCGCCCGAGGTGACGCTCATCCACGGCCCGGGCTGCCCGGTGTGCGTGACGCCCCTAGAGACCATCGACCGCGCGCTGGCGATCGCCGCCCGCCCCGACGTCATCTTCTGCTCGTTCGGCGACATGGTCCGGGTTCCGGGTTCCACCACCGACCTGTTCACGATCAAGAGCCAGGGCGGCGACATCCGCATCGTGTACTCCCCGCTGGATGCCGTGCGGATCGCACAGGAGAATCCCGACCGACAGGTCGTCTTCTTCGGGATCGGCTTCGAGACCACCGCGCCGGCCAACGCGATGACCGTCAAGCTCGCCCGCCAGCTCGGCGTCGACAACTTCTCGCTGCTGGTCTCGCACGTGCTCGTGCCACCGGCCATCACCGCCCTCATGGAGTCCCCGACCCGGCGCGTCCAGGGTTTCCTGGCCGCCGGTCACGTGTGCACGGTCATGGGCATGGGCGAGTACGTCCCGCTCGTCGACCGCTACCGCGTGCCCATCGTGGTGACCGGCTTCGAACCCCTCGACGTGCTCGAGGGCATCCGCCGCGTCCTGCGACAGCTGGAGGAGGGCCGTGCCGAGCTGGAGAACGCCTATCCGCGCGCGGTGAGCGCACAGGGCAATGCCGCGGCCCAGGCCGTCGTGCACGAGGTCTTCCAGACGTGCGACCGCGCGTGGCGCGGCATCGGCGTCATCCCGCAGTCCGGCTGGCGCCTGGCCCCGGAGTTTGAGCAATACGACGCCGAGCGCCGCTTCGAGGTCGAGGGGATCATCACCCAGGAGTCGCCGCTGTGCCGCAGCGGCGAGGTGCTCCAAGGGCTCATCACGCCGCACGAGTGCCCGGCGTTCGGCCGGGAATGCACCCCGCGCCGTCCGCTCGGGGCACCCATGGTCTCCAGCGAGGGCGCCTGCGCGGCCTACTTCCAGTTCCGACGCCTGGACGCGCCGGTGGGGGCATGAACCTCGACCTGGAGAACTGGTCGTGCCCGATCCCGCTGCGCGACCACGAGGCCATCGTCATGGGCCACGGCGGCGGCGGACGACTGTCGGCTGAGCTGGTCGAGCACCTGTTCCTGCCCGCATTCGCCGGCACCGCGCACGCCGACGTACTCGCACAGCTCGGCGACGCGGCGGCGCTCACCCTGGGCGGTGCGCGCATCGCCTTCAGCACCGACTCCTACGTCGTGCGTCCGCGCTTCTTTCCCGGCGGAAACGTGGGCGACCTCGCCGTCAACGGCACCGTCAACGACCTCGCGGTCACGGGTGCCACGCCCATTGGTCTGTCGGCGGCGATGATCCTGGAGGAGGGCCTGGCCCTGGAGGAGCTGCACCGCATCGCCGCCACCATGGGGCAGGCGGCTCGCGACGCCGGCGTCTCCATCGTCACCGGCGATACCAAGGTCGTCGACGTCGGTCACGGTGACGGCGTCTACATCACCACGTCGGGCATCGGACTCATCCCGGCATCGGTCGACCTGGGCCCGCACCGCCTGCGCCCGGGTGACCGCATCATCGTCTCCGGGCCGATCGGCCTGCACGGCATCGCCGTGCTCTCGGTGCGCGACGGACTGGAGTTCGGCGTCGACATCGTCTCCGACACCGCCGCCCTCAACGGACTCACGGCCGCGCTCCTGGGCAGTGGGGCCGACGTTCACGTCATGCGCGATCCCACCCGTGGTGGCGTGGCCGCCACGCTCAACGAACTCGCCGTGGCCGGACATGTGGGGGTGCGCATCGTCGAGCGCGACGTGCCCGTGCCCGACTCGGTTCGCTCGGCCTGCGGATTCCTGGGCCTGGACCCGCTCTACGTGGCCAACGAGGGACGCCTGGTGGCGTTCGTCTCCGAGGAGACCGCCGACCTTGCCCTAGAGGTCATGCGCGCGCATCCGCTCGGCTCGGGGGCGACCCTGATCGGTGAGGTCGTGGCCGACCACCCTGGAGTCGTGGTCGCGCGCACCGGCATCGGCGGGACCCGCGTGGTCGACCTGCCGATGGCCGAGCAGCTGCCCCGCATCTGCTGAGGTGCAGGCGCTAGTCGCGCGCCAGCGTGATGTCGTAGTCGCACACGCGCAGGCCGTCCTCCAGGCGGAAGTGGCCGATGAGTGAGTCCTTGACGCCGAAGACGGTGTCCTCGCGGAGGTACCGACTGCCGTCGTCGAAGACGTGGGTCGTGAGCGGCGCGAAGCCGTCGGCGGAGACCTTCAGGTGCACGTGGGCGGCGCGCCACGGATGGCGGCCGGTGGCCTCGAGCAGACCTCCCACGGGACCGTCGGCCGGGATCGGGTAGTCGGTGGGACGCACACCGCGGATGTCGAAGCGGCCCTCAGAGTCGGTGCGGTAGCGACCGCGCAGGTTGGTGGCCGGCTGCGCATCGGGCTGCTGCACCGCGTAGAACATGTTGGCGGCGTTCTGCCACACGTCGAGCACCGCACCGGCGATGGGGTTGCCCTCGGGATCGAGCACCCGGCCGCGCAGACTCGATGGCTCACCGCCGCACTCCCACTCCTGCATCGACTCACCGTTCTCCCGCCACGGCGACTCCGGCACGTAGAACGGTCCCAGGATCGTGGTCTCGGTCGACATCTCCTCCACATGCGAGTGGTTGATGATGTCGATGAGGGAGGACAGTCCCAGGGTGTCGCTCAGCAGGATGAACTCCTGGCGCACGTCATCGCACTTCTGGCCCGTGGCCGTGAGGAAGCGGATGCCGGCGAACCACTCCTCGTCGGTGAGCCGCACCTCCTTGGCGAACGCGTGCAGGTGCCGCACCGCGGCCTGCATGATCTCGCGCAGGCGCGGATCGGGCGTGGCGGCCAGGCGCGCGACGACCTCGGCGGTGAGGCCGTCCTCGGTGAGGCGGTCATCAGCCATGGGAACCCGCATTCGTCGTCGGGTCGGGCGTGCTCGAGCCCGTGATCGAGAACCGCTCCAGCGGATTGATCAGGCGATAGCCCACGGGGAACAGGCGGATGCGGCCGTTGCCGGAGATCAGCCCCCACAGGCCGCGCGGCAGGAGCAGCGTGATGACGATGGCGAGGACGCCCAGGATGACGAGGTACCACACGCCGTAGTCGGACAGCCACTGCTGTAGGGCGAAGAACACGATGGCGCCCAGGATCGGCCCCTCGATCGTGCCGATGCCGCCGATGACGACGATGAAGATCATGAAGGCGGAGTACTGCACGCTGAAGATTGACTCCGGCTGCACGCGCAGCGTGTTGGCGGCGATGAGCGAGCCGGCCAGCGCACAGCCCATGCCGGCGACGACGTAGACGATGCGCTTGCTGCGGGTCACGCGCACGCCCAGGGAGCCGGCCGCCACCGAGTCGTCGCGAATCGCGGTGAAGCCCAGGCCCAGGCGCGAGCGCATGATGAGGTACGTGACCGCGACGGTGATGACCACAGCGGCCAGGCCGATCCAGTAGACGTAGGCGATGCGGCGTCCCGGAGACAGGTCGGTCATGGCGGTGAACGACACACCCGACCCGGCACCCAGCGCGTCGGACTGCTCGACCAGCAGCTTGATGACCTCGGCGATGACCCAGGTGCCGATGGCGAAATAGCCGCCGGAGAGACGGAAGGCCAGGAACGAGATCGGGATCGACAGCACGCCGGCGATCACCACCGCCAGGACGATGGCGATGAAGGGATTGAGCCCGATCGTGTCGGCGATGTAGACAAGCCCGTAGGCGCCGATGCCGATGTAGGCCTGCTGGCCGATGGAGACCATGCCGCCGTAGCCGGCCAGCAGGTTCCACATCGTGCCGAGCACGATGAGGGAGAACAGGATGACCAGCTGCTGCTGGAAACCCCTGCTGATGATGTAGGGCCCCATGGCCAGGAAGACGAGGACCGGAACGAGGACGGCTGCACCGGCCCACGACGACTTCGTGGCACGGCGGACCTTGACCTTCACGTCCGCGACCGCAGTGGTGGCGCTCATGAGTTCACCGCCTTCTGCAGCAGGCCGGTCGGTCGGAACGCGAGGATCGCCAGGAACACCAGGTTGCCCACGAGGATGCCCCAGGCCGGATTCACCTGAGCGCCGACCGCCTGCGCGATGCCCAGCACCATGCCACCGATGAGCGTGCCCCACAGCGACCCCAGGCCGCCGATGATGACCGCCTCGAAGGCGAAGATCAGGGTGGCATCGCCGTAGGTGGGGCTGAACTGGGTGCGCATGCCCAGGAAGATGCCGGCCAGGCCCACGAAGCCCAGCGCGATGGCGGTGGCGATGGCGTAAATGCGCTTGTTGTCGATGCCCATGAGCTGGGCGGCATCCTTGTCATCGCTAGCGGCGCGCATGGCGCGCCCGACGCGGGTACGTGACAGGTACAGCTGCAGGGCGACGATGGCCAGAACACCGACGATGAAGACGATGAGCGGGAAGACACCGATCGAGATGTCCTGAGTGATCTGGATGCTGTCGGTGCCGATGGCGCCGATCTGGATCGAGTGATTGTCGGCGGAGAAGAACTGCTGGAGCAGGTTGGTGATGACCACGGCCAGGCCGAAGGTGACCAGGATCGGCGCCAGTCCACCGCGGCCCAGGGCCGGATTGAGCAGGCCCATCTGCAGCGCGTAGCCGATGGCCGCCATGACCGGCACGACGATGACGATGGTCAGCCACGGATTGATACCGGTGGTCTCCACGAGAACCCAGCCCATGTAGGCCGCGACGACGGCGAGCACGCCATGAGCCAGGTTCACGATGCGCATGACGCCGAACATCAGCGACAGGCCCGCGGCGAGGAGCGCGTACAGGCCACCCAGCAGGACGCCCTGCACGACGGCGTTCAGCCATTCCACGGCAGTCCTCCTAGATCCCGAAGTAGGCGGTGGCGATCTGGTCACGGGTGAGGGTCGACGCGGTCCCCTCCAGGACCGTGCGCCCCTCGAGCAGGCACTGGACGCGGTCGGCGACCTTCAGCGCCTGGTTGACGTCCTGCTCGACGACGAGGACGGTCGTGCCGGCCGCGGTGATCTGCGGCAGCGCGGCGTAGATCTGCTCGACGACCACGGGAGCCAGGCCGAGCGAGACCTCGTCGAGAAGGAGGAGGTCGGGATTGCTCATGAGCGCCCGACCGATCGCCACGGCCTGCTGTTCGCCACCGGACAGGTTCAGGCCGATGCGGTCGCGGCGGTCGGAGACCAGCGGGAACGCGGCGTAGACCGTCTCCAGATTCCAGTGACCTGTGCGCTTGGTGTGCGCCCCGACCAGGAGGTTCTCCTCCACGGTGAGGCTGGGGAAGATGCGCCGACCCTCGGGGGTGAGCGCGATGCCCAGGGGCACGCGCTTGAAGCTGGGCAGCTTGGTGACGTCGCCGCCCTTGAACGTGATGGTTCCGGTGGTGGGCGTCATGAGTCCGGCCACGGTCTTCATCAGCGTGGACTTGCCGGCACCGTTGGCGCCGATGATCGCCAGAGTCTCGCCCTGCTCGACACGAATGCTGATGCCGTACAGCGCCTGGAAGTCGCCGTAGTGGACGTCGACGGTGTCGACCGACAGCAGGCTCACGACGCCTTCTCGACATCGAATGTCGAGCCCAGGTAGACCTCGATGACCTCCGGGCTGCGCATGACTTCGCGCGGATCACCGATCGCCAGCACCCGGCCCAGGGCCAGGCACATGAGCTGGTCGACGACGGCGGTGAGCGCGTGCACGATGTGCTCGATCCACACGACGGTGACGCCGGAGTCACGCAGCCCGCGGATCATCTCGATGAGCGGTGGCAGTTCCTTGTCGGTGAGGCCGCCGGCGATCTCGTCCAGAAGGATGAGGCTGGGGTTGGTGGCCAGCGCCCGCGCGAGCTCCAGGCGCTTGCGATCCAGCAGGCGCAGCGAGCCAGCCGGGCGATCGGACAGGTGCGCCAGGCCGGTGGCCTCCAGCGCCCGAGCCGCGGCCTCGTAGCCCGCCTGACCGTGGGAGGAGCCGGCAAACGCCGCACCCACGTAGACGTTCTCGAAGACGCTCATGTCGACGAAGGGCCTCGGGATCTGGAACGACCGTGCGATGCCGGCCTTGGCGCGCTCGGGCGCGCTCACCTTGGTGATGTCGCGACCGGCGAAGACAATGCGTCCGGCATCCACGGGGAGGACGCCGGTGATGAGCGAAAGAAGGGTGGACTTGCCCGCGCCGTTGGGGCCGACGATGCCCAGGGCCGTGCCCTGCTCGACACTGAAGGAGACGTCCTCGGCGGTGACGACCCGGCCGAAGCGCTTGGACACCCCCGCGACCTCGAGGATCGGGCTCATCGGACCTCCCTGGTGGCCTTCGTCGATCTGACGTCATCGGAATCCCGGTGACGGTCGTGCGCGGTCCTGCTCGCGAGGGTAGTGCGGGGACGGACCCGAAGGACCGTCCCCGCACCCACGCTCCTGCTCTAGCTGAGCGGCTCGATCTTGCCGCCGAGGGGCACCTCGGGAGCGATCGAGTTGGAGACGATGACCAGCTGCCAGGGGTACTTCCCGTCCGTCTTGCGCCACTGCCCGCCGGTGAGCGGGGTCTTGGCGACGTTCGGGACCGGGCCCTTGCCCCAGTCGAGGTTGCCGACGATGGTGTCGAGCTTCATCGTCTTCATGGCGTCGACCATCTTCTGCTTGTCCGGGCCGCCCGCGGCGATGACGTCGGCCGCCATGACCTCGAACAGAGCCTCGGAGAAGCCCAGGGGCTGCGTCCACTGCTTGCCCGTGGCGTCCTCGTAGGCCTTGG
The DNA here is from genome assembly GCA_964343995.1 of uncultured Bifidobacteriaceae bacterium. Classification (GTDB taxonomy): domain Bacteria; phylum Actinomycetota; class Actinomycetes; order S36-B12; family S36-B12; genus JBAWXR01. The sequence goes on along the minus strand of CAYFLO010000057.1, from coordinate 1,440 downwards.
TGTAGTCGGCCGCCGACATGCCCGAGAGGCTGGACTTGAACGGCGAGGTGGACGACCACCAGACCTCGGTGCCGAGGTTCTGGCCGATATCGCCCAGGGCCTCGATGGAGGACGGGAACAGCAGCGCCTTGCCGATCGTGGCGATCTTCGGGTTGAAGCCCTGCTGCTTGGCCTGCTTCCAGAAGGTGGTGAAGTCAGGCGGGATCGGCACGCCGGTGAGGACCTGGTCGCCGTCCTTCTTGAACTTGGAGATGTCCGACGAGTAGTCCTGCGACCCGTTGGTGTGCAGGCCCGGGTTGTTGATCGTGTAGCCGTTCGCCTTGACCATGTCGGGCAGGTTGGCGCTCCACGCCTGGCCGTCAGGATCGTTCGGGAAGAAGCCGGCGACCTTCTTGTTCGTCGGGATCTGGTTCCACATGTCCTGGTAGACGGCCGCGATGTCCTCAAGGCCCCAGAAGAAGTGGTAGGTCCAGGTGAAGGAGGTCTTGCCCGGCACACCGCCGCGGCCGATGAAGTACGGCTGCCACGGGGCGTCGGACGAGATGCACGGCACCTGATTGGCCTCGCACTGGTCGGACACGGGGTTGACCATCTCCGGAGTGCCGTGGACGAGGATCACGTCGACGCCATCCTGGTTGATGAGCTCGCCGGCGACCTCGGCCGCACGCTTGGAGTCAGACTCCGCGTCCTTCTGGAAGACCTGGACGGTGTAGGAGGTGCCACCGGCCTGGATCGGGTGGTCCTGGAAGTACTTGGTCATGGTGTCGACCACGTACTTGTCCGGCTCGCCGAAGCCCGCCAGGGGTCCGGTCTCGGCCGACACGAAGCCGACCTTGATGACGCCGGTCGCGCCCGCGGCTCCGCTGGCGCCACCACTGGCGCCACCACCGCTGGGGGCAGCCGACGCGGCCGCCGTGTCGGCGGGGCTCGGTGCTGCGGCGCTCGACGTCTGGTCGAGCGAGCTCGACCCGCTGCACGCCGCGAGCAGCAGGCCTGCGGCCGACAGCCCGACGACGGCTGCCGTCGTTGTCCTCATCCTCATGTGCACTCCTGTTGGGGGTTGGGGTTCCGGGCGGTGCCGGTCACACGCGTCCGACGTCGGGTCGGCTTCCGTCGCAGGCTGCCAGAAGCAGCCGGCGAATACCGCCCGAATCGACCGGACGGGGGTTGGTGGGGCGGCCCTCGACGACGAGGGTCGCGGCCTGGTCGACGTCGGCGGGGTCGAATCCGACGTCGGTCAGGCGGGTGGGGGCGCCGATGCGGGACTCCAGGTCCCACAGGCCGGTGGCCGCGTCGGTGGCGTCGATGCCGGCCTCGCGCAGCGCGCCCACGATCGCCGCCATGGCCTCGGGGGCGTGGGCCGCGTTGTAGGCCGTGGCATACGAGAGCACCGCGGAGTGCATCGGCGCGTGCGGCAGGTTGTAGGCGCCGCCGAGCACG
>CAYFLO010000056.1:1547-8985 GCA_964343995.1 uncultured Bifidobacteriaceae bacterium | reverse complement strand
CCGCTTCCCGGACCTGGACATCCCCACCGCCTATGGACTGCAGGACGCGGTCGTGCAGGCGCGCGTCTCACGCGGGGCCGCGGTGGTCGGCGCCAAGCTGGGACTGACGTCGAAGGCCAAGCAGCTGCAGATGAATGTCAGTGAGCCGCTGTACGGATTCCTCACCGACGACATGCAGGTCGATGTCGGTGAACCGCTCGTCACCTCGCGCTACATCCAGCCCCGGTGCGAGCCTGAAGTGGCCTTCCTGCTGGGACGGGACCTCTCCGGCCCGCAGGTCACGGCCGCCCACGTGCTCGCCGCAACCGAACTGGTCTTTCCGGCGATCGACATCCTCGACTCACGCTTTTCGGGCTACAAGTTCCGCCTGCCCGACGTCGTCGCCGACAACTCCTCATGCGCCGGGTTCGTGCTCGGCGGCAGCGGCATCCGCCCCGACGGTATCGACCTGCGCCTGGTCGGCTGCGTGCTGGAGCACAACGGCCGGCTCGTGGCCACCGCCGCCGGCGCTGCCGTCCTCGGCCACCCCGCTGCCTGCGTGGCCTGGTTCGTGCGCCGACTGGCCGAGCGCGGCCGAGGCCTGACCGCAGGCATGGTGGTCATGGGCGGCGCCCTCACCGAGGCCGTGGCCGTGGCTCCCGGCGACTCGGTGGTCGCCCGATTCGACCGCCTCGGCACCGTCGAGATCGGCTGCATCTGACCGCACGTCCGCCCGACTCCCCCGCTCGCCCGTGACAGTCGCCCCCGTACTGAGGAGAACAGATGCCCTTCATCCAGGTCACGATGCTCGCCGGCCGCACCGTGGAGCAGAAGCACGACTTGATCAAGCGCCTCACCGACGCCACTGCCGAGGCGCTCGGTGGCGATCCGGGTCGCATTCGGGTCGCGCTCTACGAGGTCACCGGTGACGACTGGGGCATCGGCGGCGAACCGGTCTCTCGTCTGCGCCCGAACGGCTGAACGTCGGTCCATGTCGTCGCTCACCCTCGCCGATCTCGGCGACGGCTGGCCGCATGCCACCGTCGTCAACGGCCGTACCGTCCTGGTCGGCATCGTCGACGGTGTCCCGTACGCCATGGACGACACCTGCCCGCATAACGGCGCCTCGCTCTCGACCGGCACCCTGCAGGCCGGCTGTGTTACCTGCCCGTGGCACCTGTGGCGTTTCGACCTGCGCACCGGCGAGCGCTCCGGCAGCCCGCACATCCGTGTGGCGACGTATCCCGTGACGGTGCTCCCGGACGGCACGCTGGAGATCGACGCCCCACCGCCGGCGCCAGCGCGTTCGATGCGTGAGGTTCTGCTCGCCCACGCCCGCGGCGAGGACGTCGACTAGACGCACACCGCTGACATCGTCGGCCGCAGATCAGGCCTCGACCGGCTCCAACTGCCCGGTCGCCACATCGAGGATCGCCCCGGCAACGGTGAGTCCCGCCGGAAGCAGGGGATACGCACGAATGCGCGTGACGTCGGTGACCAATGCGCCGATCTGGTCACGCACGGTGCGGAACTCCACGCTGCGGGTGTCGATGCCGTGTCCGTCGAAGATGGCCTGATGTAGGGCTGCCTCGTCGGCGCTGGCCATGCGGCAGTCGGTGTGCGGCATGACCAGCACCCGATCCACTCCCAGCAGGTAGCTCGCCAGGACCAGGGTGCGCAGGACGTCGTCGGTGACGCGCGCACCCGCGTTGCGCAGGATCTTCACGTCGCCGGGCTCCATGCCCAGCACGTGCAGCGGATCGATGCGGGAGTCCATGCAGGTGACAACCGCAAGGCCGCGCGCAGCGGTGCCGGTGAGGCCCATGAGCCCGGTGTCGGCGTAGTGCGCGGCGTACTCGGTGTTCGCTGCCAGGACGTCGGCGAAGACATCGACAGGGAACGGCTGGCGACGGGCGGTCCGGGACAGGGGCACGAACCGATTGTGCCCGATGCCACCTATGAGGCGGCGTACGCCGCCACGGCGTCCATCGTCATACGCAGGTCGTCGACCGTGGTCCGGGGACTGATCGTGCACAGGCGCAGCACCGTGCGCCCGGACAGCACCGTGCTCGTGAGGGCCGCCACACCGTCCGCGGTGACCGCGGCCGCAACCGCCCGGTGCTCCGCATCGCCATGGCCGTCCAGAGCGAACGTGACAATGCCGAGTTGCGCCGGAGTGACAACCGACATCCCCGGAATCGACTCGATTAGCCCCTGCGCCTCCTGCGCCAGTGCCACGCCCCGACTGATCGCCGCGACGACTGCGTCGTGACCCAGGCTGCGCAGCGTGACCCACAGCTTGGCCGCGCGGGAGCGTCGACTGAGCTCCAGTGAGCGGTTGTGCAGGTCGACCTCACCGAGGTCGGTGTCGCGCAGGTACTCCGGGTACATGGCGAAGGTGCGCTCCAGCGCCCCGGGATGCGCCACCCACACGCAGGCGACGTCGTACGGCTGGAAGAGCCACTTGTGCGGGTCCAGGACGAAGGAGTCCGCGCGGGACAGTCCGTGGATCCCCCCGTGGTTGGGAAGCATCGCCGCCGGACCGCCGTAGGCACCGTCGACATGGAGCCACAGGCCATGCTGCGCACAGACATCGGCGAGTCCGGTGATGTCGTCGACGGCACCGGTATTGGTGGTGCCCGCCGTGCCGACGACGATGGCCGGTGTGCGTCCCGCGCGCAGGTCGTCGCCGATGGCCTGCGCCACCGTGCCCGGGTCGAGGCGGTACGACGCGTCAGTCGGCAGGAGCCGAATGTCGTCAGGCGCCCATCCGGTGGTGCGCAGCCCACGGGCGATCGACGAGTGCGCCTGATCGGCCAGGTAGGCCACTCCGGGGCCACGCTCATGCCGTGCGGTGAGCAGGGCGGTCACATTGGCCAGGGATCCCCCGGACGCGAGGATTCCCTCACTCGTCGGCGCCAGGCCGACGGCGTCGCGCAGCCACTCCAGCACCGTGAGCTCGAGCATCGTCGACCCCGAGCCGCCACCCCAGGATGAGGCGACGGATGACATCCCGGTGGCCAGCCAGTCGCCCAGAATCGCCGCTGCAGCCGCCGGTGCGGGCACGCGAGCGAAGTAGCGCGGGTGGTCACCGTGCTGCTGGTTCTCCAGGGCCACGTCGGCCAGGAGCGCCAGGGTGTCCTCCAGTGACACTCCTGTGCTCGGGAACGGACCGCCGAGAGCGGCACGAAGGTCATCGGCGCTGGCCACGCTGATCGCCGGCCGGTCGCGAAGGGTCGCCAGGTGCTCGATCGTGCGATCGACAACCCAGTAGCCCAGGCGCCGCAACTCGTCATCGGAGAGGTCCAGGATGTCGGAGGGCACCTGGAGCCCCTGCGTCGACTCGCGTCGATCACCCATGGACCCTCCCTCCGCCATCACACGATCCCCAGCTCGGCGACGCTCATTCCGGCGGCGAAGCGCTCCACGCCCAACCGACCCACATCGACCACCGGCTCCTGATGCAACCACAGATCCCGCATGACCTCACCGATGGCCGGCCCCATGAGGAAGCCGTGCCCGGAGAACCCGGTGGCGTACAGGAAGCGGCTCACGTGCGGCGCCTCCCCCACCAGCGCATTGTCATCAGGGGTGCGCTCGTAGTAGCCGGCCCATCGGTGGGCCACACCGAGGTCCAACAGGCTCGGGGCCCGACGTTCCATGGCCTCCGCCAAGGACGGCATCCAGTCGTCGCTGTAGCCCTCGCGGAAACCGGGTTCCTCACCCGCGTAGGACATGCCGAGCAGGAGGCCCGGGCCCTCGCGATGGAAGTACAAGGTCGTCGCCGCGTCAATCGTCATCGGCACCTGCACGGGGAACTGATGCAGGACCCGCTCGGGCAGGGGCTCGGTCACCAGGATCTGACGACGCACCGGCGTGACCGGCAGGTCCACACCCGCCATCTGGCCTACCTCGCGCGACCACGCCCCTGCACAGCAGACCACGGCGTCGGTGCGGATCTCGCCGGCACTCGTGAGCACAGCGACGATCTGCCCGTCACGCACGCGCACGTCGTGTACGTCGATTCCGGTGAAGGCACGAGCGCCGTGGCGCCGCGCCGCGGCGATATAGCCCATGACAACGGCCTCCGGGCTGCAGTACCCGTCACGCGCGTGGAAGGTTCCCCCCAGCAGGTCGTCGATCACGACCGCCGGACTCAGGCGCGCGATCTCCTCGGGGCGCAGCAGTATGGCCTCGGCGCCACCGCGACGCTGCTCGTCCACCGCACGCTGCGCCACCTGCCATGCCTGCTCATCGGTGTGGCAGAACAGGTAGCCCACCTGATGCAGATCGATGGGAGCCCCCGGCACCCGGGCAAAATCCTCGAAAGCGCCAAGACTTCGGACCGCCAGAGCCAGATTGGTCGGGTCGGAGAACTGCGCCCGCACACCTCCGGCCGATCGCGAGGTCGATCCACCGGCGAAGGGGCCTCGATCAAGGAGCACCACATCGGGCACACCGGCCGCAGCAAGGTGGTAGGCCGTGCTCGCCCCCATGACGCCGCCACCGATGACGACGACTGAGGCAGCGTCGGGGAGGGCACTCACCCGAAGTTCACGCCCTGGGCGAGAGGAAGTTCGTCGGAGTAGTTGATCGTGTTGGTCGCCCGCCGCATATAGCCGCGCCAGGAGTCCGACCCGGATTCACGACCGCCGCCGGTGGACTTCTCACCACCGAAGGCGCCGCCGATCTCCGCGCCGGACGTGCCGATGTTGACGTTGACGATGCCGCAGTCCGACCCCGCCGACGACATGAACCGCTCTGCCTCGCGCTGGTCGCGCGTGAAGATGCTGGATGACAGGCCCTGGGGCACATCGTTCTGAAGTGCGATCGCCTCGTCGAGGGTGTCGTAGGCCATGAGGTAGAGCACCGGGCCGAACGTCTCCTCGCGCACGATCGCCGTCTGCGACGGCATGCGCACGATCGCCGGCCGCACGTACCAGGCATCGTCCTGACCGGTGTCCACGCGCTCGCCTCCGGCGAGCACCTCACCGCCATCGGTCGTGGCCTGTGCGAGCGCGCGCTGCACGCGGTCGAACGAGGCGTGAGAGATGAGCGGACCGACGAGCACGCCGTCGGCCCGAGGATCCCCCACCGTCAGGCCCCGAAACGCCCGTGCGATGCGATCTCCGAGTTCGTCGATCACGGATCGGTGCGCGATCACCCGGCGAAGGGTCGTACAGCGCTGTCCGGCCGTGCCCGCCGCGGCGAAGACGATGCCGCGGACCGCGAGGTCGAGGTCGGCGCTGGGGGCGACGATCGCGGCGTTGTTGCCACCGAGCTCCAGGATGAGCCGGCCGAAACGGCCCGCTACCCGCGGCGCCACCTGGGCACCCATGCGCTCCGAGCCCGTCGCACTCACGACGGCCACCCGCGGATCGTCGACGAGGCCCTGGGCGTCCTCACGGCGGGTGATGACCAGCTGGTGGATGTCGGAGGAATAGCCGCACTCCCGTAGCGCCTGATCGAGCAGGGCGGTGCAGGCCAGGGCGCACAGCGGCGTCACCTCACTGGGCTTCCACACCACGGTGTCGCCGCACACCAGAGCCACCGCCGTGTTCCACGACCACACCGCGACCGGGAAGTTGAACGCGGAGATGACACCGACGACCCCCGCGGGATGCCAGGTCTCCATGAGTCGATGACCCGGGCGTTCCGACGGCATCGTGCGCCCCTCGAGCTGGCGCGACAGCCCCACCGCGAAGTCGCAGATATCGATCATCTCCTGAACTTCTCCGCGTGCCTCGGCCCGGATCTTGCCCACCTCCGCCTGGACCAGGTCGGCTAGATCGTCCAGGTGTTCACTGAGCAGCTGACCCAGGCGCTTGACCACGGCGCCGCGGGCAGGGGCCGGAACGGACCGCCACGACAGGAACGCCTCGTGCGCCCGCGCAATGGCGGCATCGCGGTCGGCCGCGCTCGTCCAGGCGCCGCGAGCAAGTTCACCGCCGTCGATCGGAGACCGTGACACCCATCCGTCTCCCTGCGGCAATGTCGCGCCACAGGCGGTCAGCGCGGACGACACATTGATGACGGGCACGTGCGGCTCCTTGACTGGACGGGCACCCGCCGGGCCGGCGGATCAGGCGTCGATGCGGTCGCGGTCCAGGGATGCGGCGCCGTCGACAATGAAATCACGGCGCGGGGCAACCTCGCTGCCCATGAGCAGGTCGAATGCCGCCTCCGCCGCCGCGGCGTCGGCCATGGTGATGCGCCGCAGGGTGCGACCCGCGGGATCCATCGTGGTCTCGCGCAGCTGACCGGCGTCCATCTCCCCCAGACCCTTGTAGCGCTGCACCGGATCCTTGATGCGCCGCCCGCGCTTCTCCGCATCGGCGAGCACCGCCTTCATCTCGGCGTCGGAGTAGGTGTAGACGATGTCGTTGGGTTTGCCGCCGGGCTGGATGACCTCGATGCGGTGCAGCGGTGGCACCGCGGCGAACACCCGCCCGTCGTCCAGCAGCGGGCGCAGGTAGCGGTGCACCAGAGTGAGGAGCAGGCAGCGGATGTGCGCGCCGTCGACATCGGCATCGGACATGAGGATCACCTTGCCGTAACGCGCAGCGGCGAGGTCGAACGTGCGGCCGGAGCCAGCACCGATGACCTGGATGATCGACGCGCACTCCGCGTTCTTCAGCATGTCGGCAAGCGACGCCTTCTGGACGTTGAGGATCTTGCCGCGGATCGGCAGGAGTGCCTGGAAGTCGGCGTTGCGCGCGGTCTTGGCGGTGCCCAGCGCACTGTCGCCCTCGACGATGAACAGTTCGCTTCGCTCGACGTCGTCGGTGCGGCAGTCGACGAGCTTGGCGGGGAGCGCCGAGGACTCCAGGGCCGTCTTGCGCCGCTGGATGTCGCGGTGCGTGCGGGCGGCGACCCGAGCACGCATGGCATTGGCCACCTTGTCGACGATGTTCTTCGCCGACTGCTTCTCGCCACGCGGCGGCGAGGTGAGCCACGACGCGAGTTCGCGACTGACCACGTTGCCGACAATGCGGGATGCGGCAGGTGTGCCGAGCACCTCCTTGGTCTGCCCCTCGAACTGCGGCTCGGCCAGGCGAACGGCCACCACGGCCACCAGCCCCTCCAGACAGTCCTCCTTGGTGATGGAGTCCTCGCTGGCCTTCAGCGCCTTGACCGCCTTGAGGTGCTCGGCGAGCACTTTGACTAGGGCGCGCTCGAAGCCGGTCACGTGCGTCCCGCCCTTGGGTGTGGCGATGACGTTGACGAAGGAGCGCAGGGTGGTGTCGTACCCGTCCATCCACCGCAGGGCAATGTCGACCTGGAGGTCGCGCTCGACCTCCTGCGGGGTCATGTGGCCCTTGGCATCCAGGACCGGGACGGTCTCGTGGAAGTGGCCGGTACCGGTGAGGCGGATGACCGGGCAGACCGGCTCCCCGCTCGCAAGGGCATCGACGTACTCCGCGATCCCACCCTTGTGCTGAAAGCTCTCCTCGCGTTC